>CALCNF010000423.1 GCA_937897815.1 uncultured Pseudomonadota bacterium
ACACGTCTTTTCTCAACCGGATGTTTGGGTAGCGTCTGCGCCGCCCGGGGCGACGCAGACGCTGGCGGAGGAGGAGGGATTCGAACCCCCGGTAGGTTGCCCTACACCTGATTTCGAGTCAGGCACCTTCGACCTCTCGGACACTCCTCCACGATGTTCATTCGCGCCCACGAAGCTTCTTGAAGAAGTCCTCGAGGAGCGCTCGGCTCTCCCGTTCCTTGAGACCCCGCTCTACCACGATCGGGTGGTCATTGAGGAGCCTTGGACCGTGATGTACAGCGCCGGTCTTCGGCTCGTCGGCCCCGTATACGAGGCGCTTGATTCGGGCCTGGGCGATGGTCGCCGTGCACATCGCGCACGGCTCCAGGGTCACGACCATGGTGGCGTCTTCAAGCCTCCATGAGCCCATCTTCGCCGCGGCCTCTCGGAGGACCAACATCTCCGCGTGAGCGGTGGGATCTTGAAGAGTCTCTCGAAGGTTGGCGGCGCGGGCGACGATCGTGTCGTCCACGAGGATCACCGCGCCTACAGGTACGTTACCCATACGCCCGGTGGCACCCGCGAGGCGCAAGGCCTCGTCCATGGCGCGTTCGTCCGACGGTCGTACGTCCATCTCGGTGAGTCAGCTTCTCAAAGATCGGGTTAGACCCCGGAGGGTCGAAGGGTAGCGGCCCCGGACAGTTCCGGGGCCGCTCTATGGCGCGCCCGAAGGGATTCGAACCCCTGACCTACGGTTCCGTAGACCGTCGCTCTATCCAGCTGAGCTACGGGCGCTTAGCGGAGGCGGAACCTAGGTCCCACCCCACGTCCTGTCAAGACACGTTCTCACGTGAGTTGAGAGGACCGGGGTCACCCGGTGTGGGTGACCCCGTCTGGCGGAGAGAGAGGGATTCGAACCCTCGATGGAGCTTTTGGCCCCATACTCCCTTAGCAGGGGAGCGCCTTCAGCCACTCGGCCATCTCTCCACACATCGTCTAGTTGTCAAAGCGCAGCCGGATAGTACCTCCGCAGCGATCGTGTGGCGGAGGAGGAGGGATTCGAACCCCCGGGACTCGCGTCCGACGGTTTTCAAGACCGTTGCCTTCGACCACTCGGCCACTCCTCCAGGTCATCGCCGCGGAGGCCCGGCCCGAAGGAATGTGGAAGCTAAACGATCCGTTTCGGGGAGGCAAGCGTGTTTATCGCGCCCGCTCCAACCCTCGGTTTGTCTTCCGTTTTCACGCCCCGCTGAGCGCTCCCAAACCCGCCTGGTCAGGGGTAGCAGGCGACGATGATGTCGTAGCACATGCCGTACTGCGCCTCGTCGACACAGGCCTGGGCCATCGACTGATCGAGACAGGCCTCATTCATGCAGTAGTTGGCGTTGAAGAAGACCTCCAGCCCCTGCTTGGTCGTGAGGTTTGCGCAGTCTCTCAGGCACTTGTGATAGGTGGGCATGCTGCTCCCTGGGCACGCGATGGCGCAGCCCTCGAACCCATCGCAGTAGCCCGCTCCATAGCTCCCGCCCGAGTAGCACTCGGCGACCTCGTGGATGCAGTTGTTGCGAATACATCCGTAGAGTTGGCCCTGAGACTGGGCGGTCTGGCAGTGGGTCTGGATGCATCCGTTCCACGCCAGGAAGTTCTGGATCTCCGTCTCGCTCTCCGCCTGGGGCGAGCACACGTTCGTGAAGGCGTTCTCCATACAGACGGGATCGCCCGTGTTGTCGCAGTTGGCGATCAGGCAGTCATTCATGTCCGGGCACAGGAGCGTCAGGGACGTGCCTGCCGAACCATCATCCTGAACACACTGGCCCTCGCTACACAGCTGTCCCACGAGGCTGCAGTCGGCGACGGCGTTCTTGATGTAGCACCCGTCGATCAGCGAGCAGAACCAGGCCACTGAGCCCTGGCATCCTACGGTTCCGGGTTCACACACGTTGGTGCACGGATCGACGCACTCGGCCTCGAAGCACTGTTGCCCCTGGGCGCCGCAGTCCTCGACCCACACGGGCACGGCGCAGCCGACGACGAGGTCGAACTCGCACTTGGTGTGGATGGAGCCCATGCAAGACTCCTCGCCGATCACGCATTGGTCCTCGCACGGCGGCGGCTCCCCGACGTCGTCGGGACCGGTCTGGGTGTCCGAAGACGACTGAGAGACAGGCTCGACGCTGTCAGGACTGGAGGGACCCGGGCTGAAGGCGACGTCGGTCGTCCCCGTGTTCAGGGGCAGGTCGGGCGCGGCGGTCGCGCTCGACTCGGCTCCCTGATCCGTCTCGCACCCGACGAGGACGCCTGCGACGACGCACACCCCGAGGGCGCAGATGCCCCACGTCTTGACCACCACCCTGCTCATGGCGAGCAGTATGCCACAACTTCCCTACTCGAGGGGTAAACCGTGCCCCGGAACGATCAGGCGCTTGCGCCACTTCTGGAACTCAAAGTTCGGCGAGTGGTGGGCGTTGTGGCAGGGGACGCAGCTCTCCTCGGCGGGCTTGATGGTCCCGATCGCCACGTCGCCGTCGCTCTCCGCGTGCAGGGAGCCGGGGCCGTGGCAGGACTCACACTGGACGTCCTCACGTCCCTCGGTCTGACCGAGGGTCGAGCCCCCGGCCTCCCCGTAGCCGGTCACGTGGCAGCTCACGCACTCCGCGTCGAAGGTCTTGTTCTGCTCCTCGAGGGTCTCCCAGGCGTGGCTGTGGCGATCCCCATCCCAGAAGGCCTGGGTCTCCTCGTGGCACTCCATGCACGTGGGCAGCCCCACGTAGACAGCCTGCCCGGGCTTGGCGACGGGAAGAGGCTTGGCGTGGGCCAGGTTGATCTGCTTGAGCTCTTGGTCGAACGCCTCCATGAGCGTGAGGAGATCCGGGTCCTGGGGCAGGTCCCAATTCAGGGGGGTCGCGCGGAAGGAGAAGGAGCTCTTGTCGTCGGGGGCGACTCCCGTGACCGCCGCCAGGCGATCGCGCTCCGTCTTCAGGCTCGCCACGTGGTGTTTGGCGCCGCGGATCTGTCGATCGCTGCCCTCGCTCTTGGCGGCCCAACCTTCCAGGGAGGTCTCCAGCTTGGCGATCCGCTCATCGAGCGCCTTGAGCTCCACCTGGCTTGGAGCGCTCGCGTCGATGAAGTCCTTGGCCCCGTTGACCATCCGAACCGTGAGTCGACCGATGAATCGGCCCTCTCGGTGGAACTGCATCACGCGAGTTGAGCCCACCAGCTCGGCCTCGTCGGTGACCACAGGGTGCTCTCCGAGACCGCCGACGATCGCGAAGTCGACGCCGTCGACCGCCCGAACGAGGCGCTTGGTCTCTCGTAGGCCAAGGGCGCTCAGGAGCACGATCATGTCCGCCTTGTCGCTCAGGGACGCGATGGCCTCGCTGGCCGCCGCGCGCGGATCGCTCACAGGGAGCGCCGCCTCGCCCTCGCCGCGCTCGTGGGGGGCGCTCAGGGCGAAGACCCCGACGGAGAGCCCACCGGCGCGAATGACCCGCACCTTTTCACTTTGCGGAGCCTCCAGGTTGGCTGACGTGAACTGGACGGTGCTGGTCTCGGCCAGGGTGGGATAGGCGCCTTCGGCAGCGCGCATGTCGACGGCGGTCAGCCCCGCGACGTCGATCCCTACCTTGGAGACCAGGTCGGCCGTGACTTTCGACTGGCGCTCGCGCTGGGCGACCTTCTCAACCGGCGTCACGGACGCCTCGAAGAACAGAGGCCCTGCGTGGAGGAGCTTCGAGTCCGGGTGCTCCTGTCGCGCGTCATCGAGGAAGGGCTTGAGCCGATCGAACCCACCCTTCTGAAGCTCCACGACGCATCCACAGGGACGCAGAACGCCCCGGATGTCCGCCATGAGCAGGAGCGTCGCCTCGCCGGTGGTCGTGCGGGCCAGAGGCGTCGCCTCGACGGGCACCGTCGGCTCGGGCCGATGGGGCTCACCCGTGGGCGCCTTGCACCCGCTCAGAGCGAGGGTCGCGAGGAGAAGAGCGCTGTAGAGGGCGCGGAGGTGCATCGAAGCTCCGGTCAGGTGCATGGTCGCGGCCAAGCCGCCCGTCGCTCATAACGAATGGTCGTAGGCCGGGTCAATCATCGGTCGTGCTTGGCGAAGACTCTCAAGGGGTCTGGAGCGGAACTATGGCGACGCTCAGACCGCAGTCGTGGAGCGCCATGAGACCTCGGGTCTCACGGGGCGAGCAACGGACGCCTCTTCCCGGTCGCCAGGAACGGGGAGCGTGATAAGCTTCATGTATGAGAGTTCTGATCTGGATCGCGCTCGCGATTCTTCTCGCGCTCCCCGCCGCATGCCGCGGCGATTCGAAGGAGGGAGCCTCGGCCGCGCAGCCTCGTCTACGCGCGGTGCTCGTGAGCGACCGAACACCCCAGGATCACCGCCCCATCGATCTCTCCGCCCGGGCAGACCGCCTGTTCCGCGGGGCGCTCCTGGGGCCCGAGCGCTTCATGTCGACCGATCTTGAGGACCACGGGGCCTGCGCCGCAGAGATCGACCTCATGTACGCCTGGGTGGTCAATGGGGAGGTCGCGACCCGCGCGGCGGCGGGCGTCGCGCGGATCGCCGCGGACGCCCAGGTTCACTGTCTGGTGCCCAGGGGGGGTCCGGAGGACGTAGAGACCTTTCGGACCGAGCTCGTCGATGAGCTCCCCTACGGTGGTCCAGGCCAGCCGTCGGGAGCGGAGGCCCTGCAATCGCTCTTGGAGCGGGTCTCGGAGTCCGTAGGAGGCCGCCTCTACGGGCAGGTGAAGATGCGGAACGCGTCCGACGTGGAGGTCCGCACCGCGCTCGTGGGCGGCGCGCCCGTTGGCGTGCTGATGGAGGCCGCCTCCGAGGCCGGTGAGCGTGCCCTGAGGGACGTTCTGGAGCCGCTCATCGCCCTGACGAACCACGCCGATGAGACGGTGGTCCTGCGCGCGGCGTCCTCCCTCGGGCGGCTCAGCGATGGGGATGAGGCGAGCGTTCGAGCCCTGGCTAAGCTCACCTCAGGGAGCGATCCCGAGCGCCACCTGGTCGCGATTCAGGCGCTGGGTGATGTGGGCGGAGGCCTGGCGCTCAAGTACCTGGATACGCTCACTGAAGGACACCCTGAGGCTGGGATTCGTCACGCCGCCAGGCAGGCCGCGGCGCGCGCTCGAGGGGGGGCGTCGACCGATTAGCTTGGCGAGTCGCGCCTGGGCGTTCATGATGCACGGCCGAAGCACCGCGTCAGGGAGGGCGAACGGGATGTTGGAAGGTAAGCGACGGATCCATCTGATCGGCATCGGTGGGGTGGGGGTATCGGGTGTCGCCCGAGCGCTCTTGGCCCTGGGCCATGAGGTGACGGGATCGGACGTTCGAGAGTCTCAGATCACCCTCGCGGTGCGCGCCGAAGGGGCCACGGTGACCATCGGGCATGACGCGTCCCTGATCGAGGGGGCTGACCTGATCGTGCACTCCACGGCCATCCCCGAGACGAACGTCGAGCTCCAGGCCGCGCGCGAGCAAGGGATGACCATTCGCCATCGCGCCGAGGTGCTCGGGGCGATCCTGGCTCAGCACAGCCGCTCGATCGGCGTGGTGGGGACCCACGGGAAGGGCACGGTCTCTAGCGCCATCACCTGGCTCACGGACGCCTCGGGTCTCAAGCCGGGATTCATCATCGGCGGGCTCCTTGAGAACTTCGAGAAGATCAACGCGCGGGTCGACTCTCCCGACCTCATCGTCGCGGAGGTCGACGAGAGCGACGGATCTCTGCGCTATGTCCACCCGAGCCTGGTGGTCGTGAACAATCTTGAGGCGGATCACCTCAACTACTACGACAGCCTCGAGCACGTGCAGGAGACGGTCGTCTCTGCCCTGGCGAACAACCCAGGCCTTGAGCGCGTCGTGATCAACGCCGACGACCCGGGCGCCATCGCGCTCGCGGCCCGCATCTCCGTCCCCATCACGACCTTCGGGCGTCTTGAGGAGGCTGATGTCCGCGCCGTGGACGTCGAGCTCGAGCCTATGGCGTCGAACTTCACGCTCGTCGCGCACGGCGAGAACCTGGGGCGCTTTCGCCTCGAGCTGCCGGGCACGTACAACCTGGACAACGCCATCGGCGCCATCGCCGCGACCCTGGCGTTCGGCGGTGAAGTCGAGGCTGTTCGACAGGCCCTGCCCCAGTTCCGAGGTCTCGAGAACCGCTTCACGGTCGTGGAGGCGGGAGACCGGCGGATCATCAAGGACTACATCAGCCATCCCACGGGGATTCGGAGGGTGCTCGCCGCGGCCGCGGCGGACGGGCGGCGCATCACCGCTGTCTTCAAGCCCTACCGCTTCACCATGATCAACTACCTCCAGGACGACTACGCCGAGGCGTTTCATGACGCGGGAGAGACCGTGATCACGGAGCTGTACACGGCCGGTGAGGTGCCCATCCCGGGGATCGACACGGAGTTCCTGTGTCAGAAGATCCGCGATCGTGGCCCCAAGGTGACCTACATCCAGGAGATGGACGAGATCGTCCGATATCTCCATGAGCAGGTCGCGGCCGGCGAGCAGGCGATCTTCTTCGGCGGTGATGACCTGTTTGAGCTCGCAGATCGCTACGCGGAGGAGCTTCACGGCGGCGTCGCTTCGTGAAGGTCGCGGGGGTCGCGTTCACGGTCGTTGGCGCCGGACGAAGCGGCATCGCCGCCGCGAACCTCCTGGCGCGACGGGGCGCCGATGTCCTGCTGACCGAGGGTAGGGAGGGCGTGAGTCGTCCCGGAAACCTCCATGAATCCGCTGCGTTTCAATGCGGTCAAAACACGCCCCGTCCAGGCGACATCGCCGTCCTCTCCCCTGGTATCCCCGAGGTCTCGCCCGTCCGCGGCGAGATCGCCCAGGTGGCCTCGGAGGTCATGGGTGAGGTCGAGCTCTTCTATCGCCTGTGCCCCGCGACCGTGCTCGCGATCACGGGGACCGACGGCAAGAGCACGACCACGACGATGCTCGGGGCCATCTCGGAGGCATCGGGTCGCCCGACCTTCGTGGGCGGCAACCTGGGCAACCCGCTTACCGATGACCTCGATCGGCTCGGTGAGGACCACGTCGTCGTGGCGGAGGTCAGCGCTTTTCAGCTCACGACCTGCGAGACCTTCCGCCCGTCGGTGGCCATCGTGACCAACATCTCGCAGGATCACCTCGACTATCACGGGGGCTACGCGCCCTATCAGGCCGCCAAGCGAAGGATCTTCGCCCGCATGGGCCCCGGGGACACCCTCATCGTCAACGGCGATGACCCGATCATCGCCGGCTGGTCGCTCCCGGATGGTCCGCGAATTCAGACCTTCTCGCTCAGCGATCCTGGGGCCGATGGCTTTCTCGATGGGAGCACCTTGATGGTTCGGATCGAAGGCGCCCCCGTGCCTTTGATGGATCGCTCTGAGCTTCGCGTCCTGGGGATTCACAACGTGGCCAACGCCCTCGCGGCAGCCCTGGCCGGCCTCGCTGCAGGCTTCTCCACGGAGACGATTCGCGAGGGGCTTAGGACCTACGAGGCGCTGCCGCATCGAATGGAGACCGTCGCGCTGGTCGATGAGGTCCGGTGGGTGAACGACTCCAAGGCGACGAACGTG
This sequence comes from uncultured Pseudomonadota bacterium, assembly GCA_937897815.1. Classification (GTDB taxonomy): domain Bacteria; phylum Myxococcota_A; class UBA9042; order PHBI01; family CALCNF01; genus CALCNF01. The sequence continues at coordinate 7,567 of CALCNF010000423.1, forward strand.
AACGCGGCGAGCGCCGGAATCTCGTCCATGGACGGCCCCGTGATCCTCCTGGCTGGAGGCTCGGAGAAGGACGCGGACTTCTCAGAATTTGGGGCGCTGGTCCGAGAGCGCGCCAAAGAGGTGGTCCTCTTCGGGGCGACGCGGCATCGCCTCGCCGAGGCCATCGGCGCGGACCACGTCACGGCGATCGTGACCGACCTTCAGGAGGCCTTCGACCTCGCCGTCGTCCTCGCGAAGGCGGGCGAAACCGTGCTCCTGTCCCCCGCTTGCGCCTCCTTTGACCAGTTCCGATCTTACGAGCATCGGGGCGACGTCTTTCGGGAGTTGGCCCAGGCGCATCAAAAGGGATCGACGCCGTAGGCGCGGTGGCGTTATGGTCCGGCGCCAACCCGGGAGGAGCCGGACCATGATCGACGAACTCGAGGCGCTTCGAGCGGAGGCGCTCGAAGCCGTGAGCGGCGCGCCCGCGCAGGCGGAGCTGCGGGACCTGGAGGTGAAGTACCTCGGGAAAAAGGGAGCGCTCACCGCCATCCTGAAGGGGATGGGGAAGCTCTCAGCGGAGGAGCGCCCCACCGTGGGCGCCCTGGCGAATCAGGTCCGTGAGGCGCTCAAGGGCGCCATCGAGGGTCGGCGCGCCGACCTGGAGGCCGCCGCCATTGAGGCGCTGTGCGCCGATCCCCACTTCGACGCGTCGCTCCCCGGGCCGAGCCCGTCCGCGGGCTCGCTGCATCCGGTGACGACGATCACCGAGCACATCGAGGACGTCTTCCGGGCCATGGGCTTCTACCTGCTCGACTATCCCGAGGTGGAGGACGACGCCCACAACTTCGAGGGGCTGAACATCCCGGCCGATCACCCGGCCCGAGACATGCAGGACACCTTCTGGCTTCAGGACGGCCATCTCCTGCGGACCCACACCTCGCCCGGCCAGATCCGCGCCATGGCCGAGTTCGCGCCGCCCTTCCGCGCGATCTTCCCCGGACGCGTGTTTCGCTACGAGCGGCTCGACGCCTCTCACGAGCACACCTTCCACCAGGTCGAGGGGATCATGATCGACCGCGACATCAGCGTCGCCAACCTGATCCACTCGATGAAGACCCTTCTTGGCGCCATCTTCGAGCGCGAGGTGACCATTCGCCTCCGACCGGGCTTCTTCCCCTTCGTTGAGCCGGGCTTCGAGCTCGATATTCAGTGCCAGGTCTGCGCCGGAGAGGGCTGCTCGGTGTGCAAGGGTTCGGGTTGGGTAGAGCTGCTGCCCTGCGGCCTGATCCACCCCAACGTGCTTCGCTACGGCGGGCTCGATCCTGAGGAGTGGAGCGGCTGGGCGTTCGGCCTGGGCCTCAGCCGCCTGGTGATGATGAAGTACCAGATCGAAGACATCCGCCATCTCATGGGCGGCGACCTGCGCTTCAACGCGCAGTTCAGGGCGGGGTGAGCCATGTGGATCTCCTGTAACTGGCTCTCTCGACACGTGGATCTGTCAGGCGTCGATCTCGATGACCTTGGCCGTCGCTTCACCCTGGCGGTGGCGGAGCTTGAGGGCGTGGAGCGCGTGGGCGGGCACCTGAAGACCGTGGTCGTCGGTCACGTCCTGTCCGCCGAGCCCATGGAGGGCACCAAGCTCCGGATCTGCTCCGTAGATACGGGGGATTCCGAGCCCCGCTCCATCGTCTGCGGCGCCCCGAACGTCGCCGCAGGCCAGCGGGTGCCCGTGGCGCTTCCCGGCACCACCATCGGCGACCTGACCATCGCCGAGCGGCGGGTCCAGGGACAGCTGAGTCAGGGGATGATCGCCAGCGACTCGGAGCTGGGCCTCGGTGAGGATCACAGCGGGATCCTTGTCCTGGAGGGTACGCCGGAGCCAGGGACCTCGATCACGGAGCTGTTTCCCGTTGAGGACACCCTGTTCGAGATCGACAACAAGTCGCTGACCCACCGACCGGATCTGTGGGGCCATCGGGGCATCGCCAGGGAGGTCGCGGCGCTCCTCGATCGTCCTCTGCGTCCCTTGAGCCACGACGTCGCCTTCACCGAGGCCCGTCCCCTCGATATTGAGGTGGGTGACTCGGAGGCGTGCCCACGCTACACGGCCTTCACCATGGATGAGGTCTCCATCGCGCCTTCGCCGCGCTGGATGTCGCTCCTGCTGCACCGGGTCGGTGTGCGCAGCATCAACAACATCGTGGACGCCACGAACTTCGTGATGCTCGATCTAGGCAACCCGCTCCACGCCTTCGATCGCCGTGAGGTTCGAGGCGACGCCATTCGTGTTCGCCGGGCGACCTCTGGCGAGGTCTTCACGACCCTCGACGAGGCCGAGCGCGCCCTCGACGGTGACGACCTGCTGATCTGCGACGGGGAGCGCGCCGTGGCCCTGGCCGGGATCATGGGTGGACAGAACTCGGGTGTCGCCGATGACACGACGCAGATCGTCCTCGAGGCGGCGACCTTCGATCCTTCGGTCGTGCGCTTCACCAGCCAAAAACTGGGGCTTCGAACCGACTCATCAGCTCGGTTTGAGAAGAGCCTCGATCCTCGGCTCCCTGAGGAGGCCGCCCGGGCCTTCGCCGCCCTGGTCCTGGAGCTCTGCCCCGGGGCTGCCGTGACCTCGGCCCTCCACGACGTCGCGGCCGATTATCCCGCGCCGACCACCATCGAGCTCCGGCTCGACCGCGTCGCGCGCCGGCTGGGCATGGCGCTCCCGGAGTCGCGAATCCGGGAGATCCTGACCGGGCTGGAGTTTGAGCTCAGCGACACGGTCGATGGGATGATCCAGGTGGGCGTACCCACCTACCGAGCTACGAAGGACGTGGCCATCGAGATGGATCTCATCGAGGAGATCGGTCGCGTCTTCGGCTATGACAACATCCCGGCGCAGCCCCCCTCGATCACCCTCGGTCGCCCCCACCCGAATCACCGGAAGCGCTTCGAGCGCGCGGCGCGGACCTATCTGTCGAAGGTCGCCGGGTTCGATGAGGTCATGACCTACTCCTTCGCCTTCGATCCCCTCCTTGAGCGGATCGGCGCCGTGCCCACCGAGCGCCTCGCCCTCAGAAACGCCATCAGCGCGGAGATGCCTGGGTTGCGAACGACGCTGGGTCCGAACCTGCTCGGCGTCCTTGAGAAGAACGAGCGGACCGTGGACGCGCTGAGCGTCTATGAGATCGGTCGCGTCTTCCTGCCACGCCCCTCTTCCCTGCCCGACCAACCGACGGTCCTCGGCGCGCTCCTGGCCTCTCACGACCTGGGCGCGGCCGAGGAGGCGGTGGGCTTCCGACAGATCAAGGGCCTGCTCCTGGGTCTGTCCCGGGCTATTGAGCGGTCGGCTCCTACGCTGGTCGCGGGCGGCGTGGACCACCCTTGGGCGCACCCGGTGCGCCAGGCGAGCCTCCAGGTGGACGGAGCGGTGATCGGCTACATCGCCGAGCTCCACCCGGCGACGCGCGCGGCGCTGGACGTGAAGCATGGGGCCGCCCTGCTGGAGATCGATCTGGACGCCTGGCGGGCCTCCTCGGACCAGGCGATCGGCTACACGCGGCTGGCCCGCTACCCGGCCGTCTATCGAGACTTCGCCGTCGTCGTCCAGGAGTCCGTGCGCGCCGGCGAGGTCCAGGAGGCCATCGTGTCCGCCGCTCCAGAGCGGGTCAGCGAGGTCGCCTTCCACTCGGAGTACCGTGGCGCCGGCGTCGAAGACGGAGCCAAGTGCCTCGCTTGGTCGGTGACCTTCCGCCGAGAGGACGGCACGCTTGCCGAAGACGAGGTCAAGGGACTGGAGGAGGCCGTCTGGGCCGCTCTGGCCTCGCGGGTCTCGGGACAACCCAGAGTCTGAGGCGGACCTGTTGGACACCGTGATGCTGGTCACGCCGCCCGGCGCCTCGACGCGCTTGAGCGGCACCTCGGTTCTGGCGCGCAGCCTGGCGACCCACGGAGACGCCTTTCAGTACCGGGTGCTCTCCCCCCCGGACGCCCCCGCCCTGGCCGGCCCCGTAGCCCTCGACCCCGTGTACCGGGGCGGCAGCCTGGCGCGGTCGGCTCGTATGCTCGGGCGCGTGGTGAGCGGCGGTGGCAGCGCGGTACACCATTATTTCTTTGCGCCGCATCCCAAGGCGGTTCGCCTCGTTCGCGCGGCCTCCGTGCTCGCTCGCCGTCCGACGGTGCACACGATCCCGAGCGCTCCGGCCACGGAGCTCAATCCGGCGCTGTTGCTCTTCGCGGACCGCACGGTCGTTATGAGCGAGTCGACGGCGCTCACCTTCGCCTCCTCGGGTGCGCCAACCCCTACCGTGATCCGCCCCGGCACTCCGGTGCCTGAGGCTCCCGGCGACCCAAGGGCGGCTCGAGAGCGCCTGGTGGCAGCCGATCCCACCCTCGGCTGGGGCCAGGACCCGGTCCTCCTCTACCCGGGCGATCTGAGCTTCTCGGATGGGGCCCTCACGTTCATCGAGGCGGCGGGTCAGCTCGCCAAGGAGCACCCCACGGCCCGGTTTGCGCTGGCGTGCCGCGCCAAGACGCCCCACGCGGCGCAGGTCCTCGAGGAGGTGAACCGGCGGGCCGGTCAACTGGGGATCGCCGATCGTGTGCACGCCCTGGGCGTGGTCGCAGACATGGCGTCGCTCCTGGCCGCCGTCGACGTCGTGGTCATGCCCGTAGACACCCTCTACGCCAAGGTGGACGTCCCTCTGGTCTTGCTCGAGGCCATGGCGCTGGGCACGCCGGCTGTGGTGAGCGACCTGCCTCCGTTGGCGGAGCTGCCCATCCTGGGTGACGGCGTCTTGCAGGTCCCACGCTCGGATCCTCGCGCCCTCGCTCAGCGCCTGAGCGCGCTCCTCGCCGACCCGTCGTCCTGGGCGCCCTTGGGGGCCGCCGCGCGGCGCCTGGTGATCGATCATTTCGACGCCTCGGCGATGACCGAGCAATATGAGCGTCTCTATCGCGAGGTGCTCGATGCGTGACAACAAGAGCTATTACGATACCTTCTCCGAGACCTATGACGCCCCCAGGGACCACGGCTACCACCGTTATCTCGACGAGGCGGAGGTGGACGCTGTTCGCGCCTGGGTCACGGGCAAAGAGGTCCTCGAGGTGGGCTGCGGCACCGGGTTGATCCTGGAGCGTCTCGCCCAGCTGGCCGATCGTGCGGTCGGCGTCGACCTCTCACCGGGCATGCTCGAGCACGCGCGCGGCCGCGGCCTGGATGTGCACGAGGCCAGCGCCACCGAGCTGCCCTTTGAGGATGAGTCATTTGATGCGGCCGTGAGCTTCAAGGTCCTGGCCCACGTGGAGCAGATCGCGGTGGCCATGGGAGAGATGGGCCGCGTCGTGCGACCCGGCGGGCGCGTGATGGCCGAATTCTACAATCGCAGGAGCATGCGCGCGCTGGTCAAGAGCGTCGTGAGCCCTGGCTCCATCGGGAAGGATGGCGCGATCGACGAGAGCGATGTCTACACACGCTTTGACACCATCGCAGACATCGAGGCCTATCTGCCTGATAACCTGAAGCTGGTAGGCGTCGACGGCATCCGCGTGCTCTCGCCGGCGGCGCTCCTGTTCAACCTGCCCCTGCTCGGTCCGCTCTGGACTGGAGTCGAGCGGCTCGCATCCAAGACCCCGCTCAAGCACCTGGGTGGGTTTCTCGTCGTCCACTGCGAGCGGGTGTGACGCTCCCCGCGCCTGACCTGACCTGCTAGACTGCGTCTCAACGAGATCCATGCCCGAAGCACCCCCCCCACAGCTCACCTTGTCGATCGTGATCCCCGCCTACAATGAGGCGGAGCGCATCTTGCCGACCCTCGACCGCGTCCTGGAGTGGCTCGATCAGGAGGGCCGCAGCGCGGAGATTCTCGTCGTCGATGATGGGTCGACCGATGACACCTGTGGCGTGGTTCGTCGGCGCGCGGAGTCGGACGATCGGCTTCGTTTGCTCGAGAACGGTGAGAATCGAGGGAAGGGCTACTCGGTCGCGCACGGGGTCCGCGAGGCCTCAGGTCAGTGGATCCTGTTCTCCGACGCGGATCTATCGACGCCCGTCGAGGAGCTCCTGAAGCTGGAGGCCGGACGCGGGGACGCGCCCATCGCCATCGGCTCGCGCGCGCTGCCGGACTCCGACCTGAAGAAGCGTCAGCCCTTCTACCGTGAGATGATGGGCAGGTCGTTCAATCTGCTGGTGCAGACGCTCGTCTTTCCGGGGATTAAGGACACTCAGTGCGGCTTTAAGCTCTTCCGAGGGGACGTCGCCAAGGAGCTCTTTGCGCGGCGGACCATCGACGGCTTCGCCTTCGACGTCGAGGTCTTGTTCCTGGCGCGCAAGCAGGGCCACCGCGTCTCGGAGATCCCGGTGGTCTGGATCAACGACGAGGCGTCTCGAGTCGATCCCATTCGCCACTCCCTCAAGATGTTCGCCGACATCGTGAAGGTCCGAGGCCGACACCGGAGCTGAGACGTCCTCTTTAGAGGCTCATGCGGAGAAGACGCGCCACCTCTCGGGGCGCCTGTCCCACGGCCGCGTGTCCGACTCCGGGGAGGAACACGGCGGCGCCTCGAGGCGCCGCGCTGGCCATCGAGAAGGCGTGCTCAACGTAGGTGGGATCGTCGGCTCCGGCTACGAAGAGGCACGGCATCTGGAGCTCCTTGAACCGTGGAAGCAGGTCCTCTTGTTGGCCGAGACCGAGTGTCCTCAGGGCTCCAGCGAGGCCCTCCGGTGTGTGCACGAGACGCCGCGCTCGGTCTTGGTCACGCCAGCGTTGATCGCGTTCACGGAGGCCCTCGAACATGGGCAGGGCGCTCCAGGAGGTGAGGAAGGCCTCGAGTCCCCCATCGAGGATCTCTTGAGCTCGGGCCTCGTCGCGTCTCGCTCGCTCGGAGCGAGACGCTCCATCGGAGATCCCGGGGGACGCCGAGATCACCACGAGGACCGAGATCAGCTCAGGGTGCTCAAGGGCCACGTGGAGGGCGACGCGCCCCCCTTGGCTGTAGCCCAGCAGGGGCAGGGGACGGGGCGCGGAGCGCAGGACGTCCGCCACGCCCTCGGCCGTGTCGATCAGGGAGTCTCCGATCATGGGCTCGGGACCGTGGCCGGGCAGATCGGGCGCGATCCCCCGAACGCCCATGTGATCACACAGCTCGTCGAAGCACGCGCCGGTCTGCGTGAACCCATGGAGCATGATCCAGGGATCGCCCGCTCCGTGCTCGTGGACTCTCCCCGTTCGGGTGCTCAACGCCAGGCCTCCGGGTTCGCGAGGTGCGCGGGTCGGCTCCCGTCGAGGATGTCGATGACCCCCTGAGCGACCAAGCGTGACATCTGTCCTCGAGTCCCGTGGGTCGCCGAGCCGATATGGGGGCTCAAGACCGCCCTGGGTGCGCTCATCCAGCGGGAATCAATAGGCCCTGGTTCGCCGTCGAATACGTCCAGCCCCACGCCGGTGAGGTGACCCCGATCGAGGGCGCTAAGCAGCGCGTCTTCGTCCATGACTTCCCCGCGCGCCGTGTTGATCAAGATGGCGGTCGGCTTCATCTGGGCGATGCGCTGGGCGTTGATCATGCGCTCGGTCTTGGGTGTGAGCGGCACATGGAGGGTCACGATGTCGCTGCGGGTCAGGAGGTCATCAAGGGTCACGGACTCGACGCCCAGCTCCCGCTCGATCTCGGGGCGCGGGGTGCGGTTGTGCACCAGCACCTTCATCCCGAAGCCCCTGGCGCGTCGGGCCATGGCCTGACCGATTCGACCGAAGCCCACGACACCCAGCGTCGCGCCGTAAAGGTCGCTGCCGAGGAGCGTCATGGCCTCCCAACCTCGAAACCGATCGTCTCGAACAAACCGATCGGCCTCGACCGTCCGGCGCGCGACGGCCATCAACAGCGCCCAGGCCAGGTCCGCGGAGGCCTCCGTGAGCACTCCTGGGGTGTGCACCACGGGGATCTCCCGGCGGGTCGCCGTCTCCAGATCGATGTTGTTGGTCCCGACCGCCATGGTGCCGATCGCCCGGACGTTCAGCTCCTCGATGAGCTGGGCGTCGATGGGATCGGTGAGCATGCAGATCAGGGCGTCTGCGTCCTGACAGCCGGCGAGAATGGACTCACGGGTTCGAGGTGCATCGGGGTGGACCCGCACGGTGCCTCGGGACCGAAGCAGCTCCATGCCTGCCGCGGGGATCTCGTAGGTAAGGAAGAAGGTCGTCATGACTGGCCGCCTCGTCTCAGGTATCTCGTGTACTTGCCCAGGCTCTGCTCGACGAGCTCGATGGCCGCGCGCTGGGCGAGGGCTGAGACCGCGCGCCTCGCTCCCTCTGGGTCTTCGGTCTCGATCTCGATCTCGACGTCACAGGAGCCGTCGGGGAACGCGCTCCGGTCGACCTCAAGGACATAACCGTCGAGGTCGATCACGTGTCGGAGGTTCAACAGGCTCCCCTGGTGTCGAAGGGCGCTCACCTGAAGCTCATCGGCGAGCCAACGTGTCGCGGGATGGTCGAGCTCCATAAGCTCTCGCTCACCCTCCATGACCGCGAGCGCGTCCTCGACGGGCAGGGGCTCCTCGAGCTCCCAGGACACAAAGACGCCCCTCGCGGCGGCCACGCGGCGCTTCAGGGTCACGCAGGCTCGTCGATCCTCGCCTCGCTCCTCGATCCGCAGCCGAACCATCACCTTCTCGCGCGCTGTACGCCCCTCGACGCAGACGAGGTAGTGATTGGCCTGGGCGAGGATCGCCCGAGGCTTCGGCAGCGCCTCGAGCAGACGCTCCAGCTCTTCCGGGCGCACCAGGGCGAGTTTGAGCTCCTTCTCCATGGGGCGAACCTAGCATCTGGGAGTGATTCGTCCACCCCGTCTCGGCCGATGTTAAGTCCCTCGATCGTCCGCAGATGAGCGGCTCGTCTCGGACCTCAATTCGAGCAGATGTTCGTCTCGCCTGGTGAGGGCGGCATGCTGGTAAAGTCACCGGCGTTGTCGTCGGTGTCCTGGCCATCTTCGCACCGTCCGAGAGCGGTCGGCTCTGCCAGGAGAGACGAGTCGGCGCCGATGTGGCCTTCGCCCTCGTTGTAGCCGTTCACCACGCCATGGTAGCTCACGGTGTCGATGAGCTCTTCGCCGTTTCGCGTGATCCGAATCGCGTCGCCGTCGCCGTCGCCATCCGCGAGGAAGTCCCCGAGCACGACGATCCCGTAGACCCCCTCAAGTCCGCTGTTGGCGATCGAGGGAGGCCCGATGAGGATTCGATCTCCAGGCACGAGGTGCTCAGCGCTCTGGTCGAGATAGATCAGGTCGTACAGCTGTTGGCTCGCTCCGTCCACGAGCTCTAAGGCATAGAGCTCCATGATGGCGGTCCCCTCGCCTACGATCAGGAGCTCGATGAAATCGGAGGTGTCCGCGCCAGGCTGGGTGTAGTCCAGCTCGTTGATCACCGGCCAGGCCGTGGGCGGAAGGCAGCTGGGCTCTGAGGGGAACGAGCAGCCGACCTGGGGATCGCAGAGGTCCATCGTGCAGTCGTCCCCGTCTTCGCAGGAGAGGGTCGCGCCGGTCCAAGAGCAGGTGCCGCCCTGGCACGTCTCGTTCAGGGTGCACAGATCGCCGTCCTCACAGGGACTGTCGTTGGCGAGAACCGGGTTCTGACACCCGAGCGCATCGTCGCAGGTGTCGTCGGTACAGGCGTTCCCGTCTGCGCAGTCGACGGGCTCGCCCTGGCAGCTCCCCTCATCGCACAGATCGTTCGCTGTGCACGCCGACCCATCGTCGCAGTCCTTCGTGTTCGGCGTGTGCGCGCAGCCTGTCAGGATGCCGCAGGTGTCGGTCGTGCACGGGTTCTCGTCGTCGCAGCTGGCCGGTGAGCCAGCGCAAAAGCCCTCCTGGCAGGTCTCGTTCTCCGTGCAGGGATTCCCGTCGTTGCAGGGGTCCTCATGGGTCGTGAACACGCAGCCGACCGCGGAGTCGCATGTGTCGTTGGTGCACACGTTGCCGTCGTCGCAGGTGGGGGCCGGTCCGGAGATGCAGACCGCGCCCTCCCCACACTCGTCGAACACCGTGCAGAGGTCCCCATCTTCACAGGCCGCTCCGATGAGCTCGGTGATCGTGCAACCCACCACCAGATCGCAGGTCGTAAAGGTGCAGGGGTTCCCATCCTCACAGTCGACGTCCTCACCCGTGCAGAGCCCTTCAACACCGCAGGTGTCGTTCTCCGTGCAGACTTCACCGTCATCACACGGACCCTCGAACGCCGTGTGCGTGCAGCCCACGTCGACGACGCACTCGTCGATCGTGCAGGGGTCCTCATCATCGCAGTCCAGGGTCGACCCGGCGCACGTCCCCTGGGAACACAGGTCTTCGTCGGTGCACGCGTCACCGTCGTCGCACGGACTCTCGGTCAGCGAGCTCAAGCAGCCGCTCGCAGGATCACATGTGTTCTTCGTACAGGGATTTCCATCGTCGCAGTCGACGGGGCTCTCGCCGACGCAGGCTCCAGACGCCGAGCAGCTCGACGACTGGGTACAGGCGTCAGCATCATCACAGGGTGAGCCCTCGTTGGGGGTATAGACGCAGCCGACCACCGGCTGGCAGGTGTCGGTCGTACACACGTTGGCGTCGTCGCAGGTCGTAGGCGTCGTAGAGATACACGCGCTGCCGTCACAGTGATCTGCCGCTGTGCACGGGTCCCCATCATCGCAGTCTCCCTCGCGAGGCTCATAGGTGCAGCCATTGCCCGGTACACAGCTGTCCTCTGTGCACACGTTCCCGTCATCGCAGGAGACCGACACGCCCCCCACGCAGCTCCCGCTCTGGCAGAAGTCGTTGCTGGTGCAGGAGTCTCCGTCGTCGCAGCCGAGTCCGTCGGGTCGATTTGCGATCACGCACTGGCCCGAGAACAGATCGCATCGGGCCACAGCGCAGGAGGTGAGCTCTCCGAGGGCGCTCGCGCAGGCCGCGTCGCTCTCGCAGGCGGCCGGCCCGGAAGACGTATCTTCTTGCACCGGTGCGTCCGCCGGTCCCGTGTCCGTCGTATCTGGAGCTGAGCTCGCCGCGACCGGAGGAGCGTCCCCCGCGCACGCAGCGGCGCCCGCGCACAGCACGGCGCAGAGTCCAGTCATGATCATCGCTCGCAGGGAGCGACTCCGGGGGCCGGGATACAGCATTCCTCTCAACTCCGGATAACGTCCGGTGTCGTGAGCGCGGAAACTCTTTTAGGGATGGCCCATAATTACTGGGACTTGCGGAGTGAATCAACTGATCCACATCAATTTTTCACTCCGTCGAGCGACCTGTGCCCCCGTCCCGTCAGCGCGAACGAGCCTCAGCCCAGCGCAGGGGAAGTCCAGCCGCGAGGGCGATCACGAAGGGCGTCGCGAACAACATCAGGTTCGCCTCGGGTGCGGTCAGATGTCCGTTGAGGCTACCGACGAGGAAGATCGTCGCCAAGACGAACCAGGAGCTGGAGACCCTGGCCTCGCGGTCCGTCAGAAGGCTCCCCGCGACCGCCAGTCCGGTGAGGAGCCAGCCGATCGTGTGGAGTCCCGCCAGGAGGGCCATCCCCGGACTCGGGCTCAAGATCCCGACGACCCCTCCGGGCTGCGCCTGACGCCAGAGTTGATCGAGCGCGCCTCCCAGCTCGCGGGTCGAGCCGCCACATAACGTCCACAGGCTCAGTACGACCAGGGCCGCTACCGCGGGACTGACGATGAGCGACAGGGGAACCGGCGGCAAGACCCCATGCCCAGGCTCGGTAGAGAGGACCTCTTCCTCCCGGGTGTAGGCCTGGGCGGCGAAGATGAAGATGGGGATGCCCAGGGCCACCAGCGCGGGGTGCAGCAGTGTCAGGAGACCCCACACAAAGCCCACACGCCAGATGGACTCGGGGGCCTGTAGGAGTCGCTGGCAGGTCAGGGCGAACAGAACACCGGCGCCTAAGCTCCAGGCCCCATAGAGGTCTCCTGCGGCGATCTCCCGCGCGGGCGATGTGAGGAGCATCAGGCCCCCAACGACCCAGGCCGTGGGCTCCCGTGGGCTCGTGGAACGCCCGGTCACGAACCGCGTCAGACCCCACCAGCTCAGCGCCAGGAGCAGACACGCGAGCGCCCGAGACCAGGCTTTATCCTCTCCTGTCGGGTTGAGCAGGAGCGCCATGACCGTCGCGCCGCGGGTCAGCAGACCCTGGGGCGCCGCACGCAGTGCCTGAGCCTGGGCGCCGCCCGGACCTCGCTCCATGATGTCGTCGGCGAGGGTCACGCTCTCGTCGAGCACAGCGCTGGCGCCTTGTGACGGGGCTTCGATAAGCGGAGCGGCGACAAAGAGCGTCACGGCCGCGACCGCGGTCGCGAGCAGCCAAGGACGTTTGAGGGCGCCTGGTGGGATCCGCGTTGGCGCCTCAGATAGGGGTTCATCATTCATGGACTCCGGGCTTATATCTCGACGGCCGCCCTGGATCCAGACTCACGAAATCGTTGACTTTAGGAGGTCAACAACCTACGATTCGACGTCCGCCTCTAGAGCCGCCCCCGATGGGCCACTCGAGGCGATGAACGTGACCACGACAGGTCACTCCCCGAACGAGACACCAGAGCACCACGAACGTGCACTTAGAACCTTCTCAAAGCGCCCTCACGCCAGGGTCGCTGCCGCGATATGCCTTAGGGCACCCAGCGGTTATCCTTACGCGCACACGGCGTGGGACCTCTTGGATGGTCTCCGCGATGGCGCTCTTCGCGATGCTCATGCTCTTCGGAGCGTGCGGCACCGAGGCGGAGTGCCCATCCGGAACCTCTGGGGATCCCTGTGTGCCCAACACTGACCCAGGCTCCCCGCCGGACGTGCCAACGTGGCATGGTTCGGACGTGCCGGGCACGGTGGCCGACGCCGATGTGGCGTCGCCTGTGCCCGATGGGAGCCAATCACCCGAGCAAGACGCCGGCAGCCCTGCAGATACGGCCGATATGGCCGTCTCCAATGGGGATGGTGAGTCTGCTCCTGATGACGCATCCGCGCTCGACGTACCCGTCGCGCCCGACGCCCAGGGAGCTGTTCAACATCACAGGGTGCGCCGTCGCACCGGAGAACCACCATGGCAGAGAAGCTATTGGTCAACGTCACCCACGAGGAGACACGTGTCGCCCTCGTCGAAGGTGGCGTCCTATCGAACCTTGAGATTGATACCAGCAAGCTCGTTCACACCAAGGGTAACGTCTACAAAGGCGTCATCCACCGCGTAAATCAGAGCCTCCAGGCCGCGTTCGTCGATTACGGCGCAGAGAAGCAGGGCTTCCTGCCCGTGAGCGAGATCCACGACCGCTATTACCCCGCGTCTGTGCGTGGGAAGCGTGTCCCGATTCAAGAGATCCTGCGCGAGGGCCAGGAGCTCATGGTGCAGGTCGTCAAGGACGAGATCGGCAACAAGGGCGCGAGCCTGTCGAGCTATGTCTCTCTGCCGGGGCGCTACCTGGTTCTCATGCCCGACACGGGCAAGACGGGCATCTCGCGACGCCTCGACGGCGATGAGCGAAAGCGCCTCAAGCGCGTGATCGCCGACCTTCCGGTTCCGGATGGCTTTGGCGTGATCATTCGTACGGCGGGCGTGGAGCGCGCCGAGGTCGATCTCGCCCAGGATCTTGAGTATCTGAGCAGGCTCTGGGATCACCTCGAGGAGGGCTTTAAGAGCTCCAAGGGTGCCGGTCTGATCCACCGGGAGCGCAGCCTGGCGCTCCGGTTTATTCGCGACTACCTGACCAGCGGAATCGACGAGATCCTCGTCGACGAGCGTGACACCTACGAGGAGATTCAGGGCTTTTGCCAGCTTCTGATGCCCGAGATGAAGGGCCGAGTTCGCTTCTACAATGACACGACGCCTCTGTTCTCTCGCTACCAGATCGAGGACCAGATCGACGACGTGTTCGCGCGCAAGATCGAGCTGCCATCGGGTGGCTCGATCGTGATCGATCAGGCCGAGGCCCTCGTCGCTATCGACGTGAACTCCGGGCGCGTGAAGACCGACGATATTGAGAAGACGGCTCTGAAGACCAACATGGAGGCGGCCACGGAGGTCGCGCGCCAGCTGAAGCTCAGGGATCTCGGCGGCTTGATCGTCGTCGACTTCATCGACATGCGCTCCAAGGAGAACATCCGGGAGATCGAGGCGGCGGCCCGCGGCGCCTTTGAGGCTGACAAGGCCAAGGTGAAGTTCAGCCGTATCAGTGAGTTCGGGCTGATGGAGATCAGCCGCCAGCGGCTCAAGAGCTCGATCATGAAGGGGAGCTTCAACTCGTGCACCAGCTGCGGTGGTACCGGACGGCTTCGCTCTGTGGAGTCGAGCGCGCTTTACCTGCTGCGACGCATGAAGGAGGCGGTCCTTCGAGGCACGAACTACATGCATGTCACGGCGAAGATGCCCGTCGAAATCGCCAACTACCTCTTGAATCGTAAGCGTCGTGAGCTCAGCGAGCTTGAGGTGGAGAGCCGAACCACCATCGACATCAAGGGCGTGGTCGACTGCGTGCCGACCCGCGCATACGTTGAGATCCTCGCTGCTTCTGGTCAGGGACGAGGCGCACGTCGCCTGCTGCTCACGTTTGATCTGGTGCGCAGCGACGTGGAGCGACGCGAGCTCGAGCACCTCGAGGAGATCGTGGTGGACGCGGCTCATGCCCGGAACCTCGACCTGAATGAGGACGAGTACGCTAGCCTCTACCGACGCATCGAAGAGGATATGGCGCGGGACGCCGAGCACGTCGCCGCCCGCTACGACATCGAGAAGAAGGCGGCCGTTGATGAGGCGGTGAGCGCCGAGCGCAAGCGCGCGCGACGCGAGTCCAAGCAGTCCGGCGGCGGTATCACCGGTTGGTTCACCAACCTGTTCTCAAGCGAGAAGGGTGAGGTCGAAGAGACCGCAGCGCTCCCCGCTCGGCGGTCATCGAGCCCTCCGGCTGGCAAGAAGCCAGGCTCGGGACGACGCGGAGACAGCTCCTCTTCGTCCGACAGCTCTCGACGACGTCGACGGCGGAAGGGCCGCGGCAGCGATGGCGCGTCCGGCCGAGACGGAGGCGAAGGCGGCCGCAGCGAGAAGAGCAAGCGCGGCGGAGATCGCAACGAGGACAAGAGGCAGCAGCGCGCGAGCGGCGGCGGTCAGAACGCCAACGGAGATGAGGCGCAGCCGAACGGGAAGCGTCGGCGTCGGCGTCGGCGTCGAGGCCGAGGCGGCGGTGACTCCACCGTGTCCGCGGGCGAGCAGGGCGGTGGCCAGGGCCAGGGCCAGGG
>CALCNF010000424.1 GCA_937897815.1 uncultured Pseudomonadota bacterium
CAGGTATCTACTCGGGCGCCACGGTCAGGCCATGGACATGACACCGCCAGCGCTCTCGGCGGAGGCCGCCAGCGCGATCCGACGCTGGCGGGGGCCGGGAAACATCCGCGAGCTGGAGAACCGCATCAAGAAGGCGATCGTGTTCAGCGACGGCGGCATCGTAACGCCCGAGGACCTCGATCTCGACGACGACAGCGTCGCTGAGATCCTTCCGCTCGCGGAGGCTCGAGACCGCTGGCAGAGCGATTACATCAACCGCGCCTTGACGTTGAACGACGGTAATCGCACCAAGACGGCGCGCGACCTCGATGTCGATCCACGGACCATTTTCCGCCACCTGGAGCGTGAGCGCGATGGCGAAGAGGACTGACATCTGTGTCACGGTTGTCCCC
Source organism: uncultured Pseudomonadota bacterium (assembly GCA_937897815.1). Lineage (GTDB taxonomy): Bacteria > Myxococcota_A > UBA9042 > PHBI01 > CALCNF01 > CALCNF01. The sequence goes on from CALCNF010000424.1 coordinate 393, forward strand.
GAGAATCAGGCCTCCTGACGGACCTCAAACAGCGCAAGTTGCTGGAATCATTGCAATGCGCTTTTTGGCATGGGCCTTGCTCGTCTGTACGAGCGTCATGCTTATCGCCTGCCCAGTACCGGACTTCGAGATCGACCCGGGGCTTAACAGCCCGATTGAGATCGATGACGAGCTCGTCACGCCACCCGAGGGCGTGCTGAGCGCGACGCGTACCAGCCCGTCGGTCCCCGTAGAGTTCTACATTGAGAACGCCCTGAGCGACGCCGATGGAGACCGCCTGTACACGTTCTGGTACGTCGACTACGACCCGGGAGAGCTCGGGCTGTGGGACGCCTCGGAGACCTTCGAGTTCACGTTTGACCCCTGCACCCACCCCAAGGCGGGATTCGACACCGCCGAGAGCGTGCTGGTTGAGGCGATCATCATGGACAGGCCTCCTTCGGGCTTCGACGCCGCTGGGGCCCGGGAGACTACGGTCGATGGGGACCTTGTTCGCTTGTTCTGGGTCATCGACATCGCGGAGGGCAACGCATGCGCATTCTAGTGCGAACGTTGACGCTCACGGCCATCATGAGCGCTCTCCTGCTGGGCTGTGAGAGCACTGAGATGGCCCTCCTTGGCGGGAGCTGCGCCGAGGACAGCCACTGCGCTGATGGGCTCATGTGCCACGAGAGCTTCTGCGTGGAGGGCGCGCAGAACAGCATCGCCCTTCGAGCGCGCGTTCTTCCGCCTCCCTCGACCGGCCTCCTGCAGCAGCAGATTCCCCACCTCCCTCTGGACGACAGCACGAACATCACCATCACCCTCGTCGAGCCTGTGACCCTGAGCGGTGTCGTCCGCCATGAAGGCGACGGGCTGGGCGTGAACGTCTCTGGCGAGCTGGAGGCCAGGACGCCCGGTGATCTCCCCGGCATGGACTATCGCTTCACCGCCAAGTCGATTGAGGGCCTCGACGACCAAAACCAGGGCTTCGAGCTGTCCCTGCTCCCGGGTCGGCCCTACGAGATCACCTTCCGACCCGAATCCAAAGACCTCCCTCCACACTGCTTCACCCTCGGACCCGAGGACGCCGTGGGCGGCGAATACAACGTGAAGCTGCCCGCCAAGAACGAGTACGTGAGTCTCGAGGGCTTCGTGCGCTGGTCGACCTACCAAGCCATCGGGAACGCGCGCGTCACGGCCATGCTGGAAGACGGGCTGGGAGTCCCGACCGTGACCACGGACGAGGTAGCCGGCAAGTTCGCCCTACGCCTGCCGCCCTCCACGGAGCAGGTCCAGCTCCTCGTGGAGGCCCCTGAGGACGGCCCCGTGTTCCCGAGCTTCACCACCGAGTGGCTCGCGCCCTCCACGGATCTGGCGATCGACATCCCTCCCCTGCCCCAGGGCCTGAAGCCCTTTGAGGCCCGGCTTCAGGTGGTCGCGCCGGGCCCGGATGGGCTCCCGGCCCCCGCCGCTGGGCTCACGGTGCTGCTCCGTGGGGACCTCGCCGGCGGAGACCTCCGTCGCCACGTGACGACCGATGGAGAGGGTATCGCGACGGTCGAGGTGCTTCCCGGCGCCTACGAGGTCGTCGTGAGCGTGCCTCCTGGGCAGGACTTCGCCGGATGGACGGGCGCCATGAACCTCGTGCCCAATGACGATGAGCCGGAGAGCGGCGCCTTGGAGGTGATTGAACTCTCGGCGAGACCCTACCTCATGGGAGTGGTCCTGGACGCCTCAGGGATCCCGGTCACGGAGGGCAAGGTCGTCGCCACGCGACGCGCCACCACGACCCAGGGGGGCCTTGCGTTCGCGCCCCAGCCCTTCAGCTGCGGGATCGACATCTATGGGCGCTTCATGCTGCGCGTGGACACAGGCTTGTACGACCTGCGCGTCACGCCGCACGCGGAGACCGGGGCGCCGCCTCGCCTCCTCTCCGCCGTAGAGATCCACGGGGATCTGGAGCTGGACATCGAGACCCCAAGCCCTGGGCTCGCGCGACTGACAGTTCTGGGCCCCGAGGGCGCGCCGCTCCCCGACACGACCGTCGAGCTGTACAGGCCGTCAGAGCCGGAGGCCGGCGACGCAGCCGCCCAGTCGTTGCTCATCAAGGGCACCAGCGACGCCAACGGGCTGGTCGATCTGCTCGTTCCGTTTGAGCCTTGAGCGGAGGCCCCTCCTCACGCCTCGTGGCGGCCGTGGTGCTCGGCTCGATGATCGGCATCTCACTGCTGGGGCGCGAGGCCCTGCCCGTGGGGCTCGCCATCGGGTTCGGTGCGCTGGCATGGAAGATCTACGCCACGGTCCAGCAGAGACGACGCCTCGCGCGCCCCCTTGAGGTCGCCCGCATGCGATGGGCCTCGCTCCCTGGAGCGAGGCTCGACGCTCGCGGCGTGATCGCCGTGCATCACGGCGCACAGCCGTTGCGGATCGCCCTGACCGAGCGCCGCGGCGAGACCATGGTGCACATCGCGACCGCCACTCGCCCCAGCGCCATCGCCCTCGCAGTGTGGCCATCTACCCGCAGGAGGCCACCCCTTGGCGTCGACGGCGCCAACTTCGGCGGGCCCCCGCTGGAGGCCGCGCCGAGCATCTCCGCGGCCATCGGGCGAGGACTCGCGGTGGAGGCCGGCGACGAAGACGACGCGGCCCGCCTTCTGGATCCCGACATCATTCAGCCGCTGCAGATCGCCGCCGAGGAAGCTCCAAAGAGCTTCGGAGGACTGACCTACGACGGCCAACGCGTCACGGTTCACATCTGCGGGCCTATGGTGGGCGACCCGGAGCGCGCCACCTGGCTCGCCCGGCAGCTGTGGGAGCCCTGGGTTTAGACCTGGGCCTAAGGCGGCGAGCCCCCCCGTGTCACACCCCGCCGGACTCCACCCGAAGGGTGTGCTTGCCTAAGCGGCGAGAGGTGTTTACAAGGTGTCTCCCTGCAAACGCATCACCCGAGAGGCTGATCCATGTCTGAAGCTCGCAACGTCATCATCATCGGCTCAGGACCGGCGGGACTCACCGCCGCAATCTACGCGGCGCGCGCGAACCTGAAGCCCGTTGTGTTCGAGGGACTGCAGCCCGGTGGGCAGCTCACCATCACGACCGACGTTGAGAACTACCCAGGCTTCCCCGAGGGCATCATGGGGCCGGAGCTCATGGACAAGATGCGCGCCCAGTCCGAGCGATTCGGGAGCGAGCATCACTTCGAGTTCGTCGACAAGGTCGATCTGAGCGAGCGCCCCTTCAAGCTCTGGGTGGGTGACAAGACGTACCTGGCAGAGACGCTGATCCTGGCGACGGGAGCGAGCGCCCGGCTCCTCGGACTTGAGGGCGAGGACCAGGTCATGGGCCGCGGCCTGAGCGCGTGCGCCACCTGTGACGGCTTCTTCTACACTGGCAAAGAGGTCCTCGTGGTCGGAGGTGGTGACTCCGCAATGGAGGAGGCCACCTTCCTCACGCGGTTCTGCACGAAGGTGACCCTCGTCCATCGCCGCGACAGCTTCCGAGCTTCCAAGATCATGCAGCAGCGCGCCCTCGATAATCCCAAGGTCGAGGTCGTCTGGAACGAGGCGGTCGTCGCGTACCTCACGGACGACGAGGGTCAGCTCAACGGCGTGACCCTTGAGAACAGCTTGACCGGGGAGCGTCGAGATATGGCGACCGACGGCTTGTTCCTCGCGATCGGCCACATCCCCAACACCGGCTTCCTCGACAACCAGGTGCGCACCGACGACGCGGGCTACGTCCTGCTCGAGAGTGAGACCTCCACCAATATTGAGGGTGTGTTCGCCTGCGGCGACGTCGCTGACACGCGCTACCGTCAGGCCGTTACGGCCGCCGGGACGGGCTGCGCGGCCGCCCTGGACGCGGAGCGCTGGCTGGAGGACAACGGGATCGGCCACGGGTGAGCGACGCTCCCCGGATCGAGGTCCCCATCGCTCACTTGAAGGCTGGGGAGACTCAGATCTTTGACTTCGAGCGTGACGAGGAATCTCTGCAGGGCTTCGTGGTGCGACACGAGGAAGCGTATTACGCCTACGTGAACCGCTGCGCACACGTGACCTACTCCCTTGATGTGGGAGACGGCCAGGTCATGGATCGCGACGGCCAGTTCATCCTCTGCTGGGCCCACGGAGCTCGCTACCTCCCCGAGAGTGGAGAGTGCTTCATGGGGCCAGCGGTCGGACGCAGCCTGGAGTCGCTGCCTCTTGAGCTAGAAGGCGACACCGCGGTCGTGTCCATTCCCCCCTGCCCCAAGGGATGGCCAGCGTCTCAGGACTAGGCGTTCGCCTAGGGGGTAGGAGCCGCCATTCCCACGGTTCCAGACGAGAAGCCGTTGGGATCGTTTGACTCCGGCGTGACCGAGTAAGCGGCGGCCCCCGAGGCCGAAGTGACGCCCGCCATGTCTTCGCCGGACGGCATCTCGTCGTCCGTCATTCCCTGCAGGGCGATGGAGCCCTCGCCGTTCTCCGCGAAGATGTTGCCAGAGACCACCGAGGCGGAGCTCAGCCCGTCTCCCAGGATCCCGAGTCTCGCGTTGCCCGTGATGCTGTTGCCCTCCACGCGCGCCTCCGAGCCGCTGAAGAGCCCGATACCATCGCCCATGGAGATCGTCCCGATGCTCTGGGGATCGATCATCTGGCCAGGCTCGGTTTCGCTAATGGAGTTGGACATGACCGCGGCGCGCGACCCTGCCCCGACGGAGACCCCGACAAAGCTGTTGCCTCGAGCGCCATTCTCCTGCAGCCAGATCCCCGCTTCTGCGTGGTGACTCTGGAGCCAGATTCCGGTAGCCGCTTGGCTCTGAAGCCAGATTCCAGCCTTCATTCCAGCGCTGTCCTGCAGCCAGATTCCCGCGCGCCCGTTGGCGTCCGAAGCGTTGTTCATGATCACGCTAGAGACATCGCCGCTGAGGAGCAGCCCCACACGCCCGTTGCCCGAGATATCGTTGCCAAGGGCCCCATCGCCATCAGCCTCGTCCCCGCCAACCACAACCTCAGACGTACCGAAAGAGACACCCTCGCTGTCCTTGAGCTCGGCGATCATGATGCCATCGGCC
>CALCNF010000425.1 GCA_937897815.1 uncultured Pseudomonadota bacterium
ACCGGCAGCCGCATGGACGAGGTGATCTTCGAGGAGTTCAAGGGGACGGGCAACTGCGAGCTTCACCTGGACCGCAAGCTCATGGAGCGCCGCATCTATCCCTGTCTGGATCTGAAGAAGAGCGGGACCCGCAAGGAAGAGCTCCTCCATGAGGACGCGCTCATGAACCGAGTGTGGGTGCTTCGGGAGTTCCTCAACCCCCTGAACACCGAGGACAGCATGCGCTTCCTCCTCGATCGAATGGGCAGCACCGAGTCCAACGAGGCCTTCCTCGACAACATGTCCCGCTGAGCGCGCGCCGCGCCTCTAGACGTTCACACGTCCCTCAAGGGCGCGACTCAAGGTGGTTGGGTCGACGTACTCCAGCTCGCCGCCCATGGGCACGCCGGTGGCGATCCGGGTCACTCTCAGACCCAGGTCGGACAGGGAGCGGGTCAGATAGAGCGCGGTCGCCTCTCCCTCGACGCCGGTCGGCGTCGCGAGGATCACCTCCTCGACTCCCTGCTCCGTAAGTCGAGAGCGAAGGTTGTGAAGGCGAAGCTCCGACGGCCCCACGCCCTTGAGCGGCGAGAGCACACCATGAGTGACGTGATATCGACCGCGAAACGCTCCGCTCCGCTCGAAGGCGAGGACGTCCGGGATGGTCGCAACGACGCACATCACCCGCGAGTCTCGCCCCGGATCGCTGCAGATACGACACAGCTCGGACTCCGCGAGCATATGACACGACTTGCAGTAGGTGATCTTCTCGGTCGCCTCGTCGAGAGAGCGCGCCAGATCTCCAAGGTACTCATCCCCCTCAGCCAGGGCGGCGAAGGCCAGACGCGTGGCGGTCCGCTCACCGATGCCCGGCAAGCGAGAGAGGAGGACAATCAGGCGCTCGAGGGATGCGGGCAGTAGCGACATCAGCCTCCGCCTCCCGCCTCTCGCTCGGTCAGGACGCGCCGCAGCTCACCGTCAAACTGGGTGACAAAGGCCTGAACAGCCGGGTGATTCGTGAGCTGATCACGCCGCAGAGCCTCTTCCTCTGCCGTGCGGATCTCCCGCCGCTGAAAGGGGCTGTGCTCCAGCTGCTCAAGGGTCTCGAGCTTCAGCTCTTTGAAGGGACCGATCTCTCGACGGAGCCGCTCAAGGACCTGACGTCGTGCGTCTTCCACCTGCGTCGCTGTCAGAGCCGCGCTGCGAAAGCCCAGGGTCAAAACCCCCTCATCACAGCGCACTACCTGGCTGTGATCGAGGCTCGCAGCCAGGGGCGCGTCCTCCCCTCGCAGGGTCTCAACGAAGGCCTCCCAGCCCGCCTGTTCGATCCGAACGGGCGCCTGAGCAGGCTCGGCCACCGCCACGGGCTCAACGGCCACGGGCTCAACGGCCACGGACTCAATGGCCACGGGCTCAAGGGCCACGGGCTCAAGGGCCACGGGCTCAACCGCCACCGGCTCAACCGCCACCGGCTGAGGCTCACCAGCCTCCGCTTGGGCGGGGGCCTCAGGCTCCGGAGTCTGGAGGGGTTCAGACGCCTCGGCCTCCAGAGGAGGCTCCGCGACAGGCTCCGTCTCGGGCGTGGGCACGAGCGCCTCGGCGCTCGCGGGCCGCGGATCTTCAGAGGGGATCGCCTGGGTCTCAGCAGGCGCAGGCGCAGTCGGGGGCTCCACGAGGACCAGGTTGGGCCCTCCAGCCGGCGGCGAGGGCGAAGAGGTCGTCACCGGGGTGGGCGTCGAGGCCGAAGCCGGGGCCGCGGGTGCGGCGACCCGCTCTCCCCCGGACGGCGGTGGTGGTAGAGGAGTTCCTCGGTCAAGGTGACGCTCAAGGGCGCTGAGGCGATCGATGATCTGATCGAGCGACCGAAGGGGACGAAGGCGGCACATTCGTATGGCCGCCATCTCCATCTCGAGCCTCGGGAACGAGGCGTGGGCCATACGCTCCGCGGTTTGGCTCACCAGGTGAAAGAGGCGCTCCAGATCTTCGATGGGCCTGTCGTGACCGACGCGCCCCAGAGCGTGGGTCTCCTCATCGCTCAGATCC
>CALCNF010000426.1 GCA_937897815.1 uncultured Pseudomonadota bacterium
GATTCGAGCCCTGCCGTACGCCTGCCGCACATCGGCGGGCACCCCCGTGGATGTCTCGACGATAAACTCGAACCCACCGCTCGCGCCCGAGACCTCGCCCTCCCCCGCCGTGCTCGGGGCGTAGGCGCCCACCCCCACGACAAGAAAGGACGCGAGCGCAAGGGAGACGATGACGGCGAGGGACCGGCCCGGATTACGCTGCGCACCGCGCAGCGTGAGTGGAAGGAGACCCGACCACGGTCGCGCTGATGGCAGCTGGGTGAGGATCCTCCGGACTCCGGCGAAGCCCGAGAGCATGAAGCCGGTCCCCAGCGTGAAGAAGGCCGCGTCGGGGGCCGCTTGGGTAGGCGCCATGAACAGAGCCGCGAGGCCGCCGAGCGACGCCCCGAAGATCCCGAGCGCGGCGCGGTCCGTGGCCCAGCGCGGTTCGTCGTGAGACCCCGCCTCGGTCGCCTTCAACGCAGTTCCGACGGCTCTTCTCTGGGCGAGGAAGATGAGAAGCAGGCTGCTCAACATACCGAGTGCAGCCGAGTGCCAGGTCCATCGAACCGAGACCTCAACTCCCCCAACCGCCTCAGGCCAGACGGCCTCAAGCGTCTCCAGGGTCCAGCTCGCCAGAACGGGTCCCAGGAGCGCCGCGACGGCCACCGCTGCCAGGGCCAGGGCCAGGGCCTCCCTCCGATAGAGGTCATGCACACGGGAATCCGGGAGCCCCACGCGACGAAGCGTCTGGATCTCCTGGGAACGGCGCTCGATAGACAGCCCAAAGAGCATGCCGGACAACACCAGCGCTGCTAGAACCAGGACGAAGCTGAACCCAAGAAAGAGCGTGCCGAAGTCCGTGGCCGGCCCCTCCGCCATGTGGGTCTCGGCGGGAAGGTCTCGAACCCGAAGCCCGAACTGTGCCGGCGTCGTCGTCGCCAGGAGCGTGCTCGCGACCGCGCGCGCATCGTGCTCCTCGAGGATCACCTCGTTCAGATCCCCAAAGCGGCTACGCCACAGACGCTGTCCAGTCTCAAGAGGAAGGATCAGCTTCGGGGCCGCCCCGTGGAGCTGCCAATATTGTTCGTCCCGCGCCCTGATGCGTGCGCTATCTACCTCGACGCCAGGGTCCCAGTCCTGGCAGCGTTTTGCGGCGCGCAACCCGGGGAACGGGGGGGTAAGCCCACGGTCTGCGCCGAGGCCGTTCATGGGGAGCACCGCGGCGACACGCAAGGTGGCCTCCCCTCTCGAACGCCCATCGTTGGCGTCGGTCGCGCGATGGTAACGCAGCGTGATGGAGTCGCCCGCCGAGAGGGCCAGGTCTTCAGCTAGCCACTCATTCACCAGCACCTCGTCTTCCTGCAGGGCGGCTACGCGGCCGTCATCGGGAGCCTCCAGGGCCGTCGCGAAGGTGAATGGAGCCGAACGCCCCTTGGCGCTGACCTCATCGACGAACCAGGTCAGATGCGCCCGAGCGAATCGCAGCTCCTTCGCGCGCCGCCCAATGGTCTTCGGCAGCAGGATGGAGTCGCTTCGAATAGCCACTCCCTGTCCCTCCTCCACCAAAGACAGACCCACGTCGCGCGGCTCCATGTGCTTCATGAGGCTGAGCTCGGCTCGGTGCGCGAGCTTGGCGGATTGTTCTGGAGATCCGGGAAGCCAGATCTCCGTCACGGTTGTGCCGAGCTTCAGCCGCTCTTGTAGCCATGAGAGGGGCACGAAGACGTTCATGGGCTCGCGGGCCACCTGGGGCCGCCCGATGCGCGACCCAGCGCCGTAATAGGCGCTGCCCCAGATGGGTAGAGGAGTGAGCTCTTCTACGGCGCCGGAGAGCGGCGTGTCGGTCGGTAGCGACGACAGAGGGCGCCCCCGGAAGACCAGGTCGTCTATGGCGACGCCCGTTCGCTCCGCCGCCTCGATGATGGCGCGGTTGAGGCGATGCACGCCCTCAGGCGGGGGGGCTTCCCCCAGCGCATCCCAGAACCGGGCGTCGACGCCAAAGAGCTGGACGTCCTGAAGCTCCATGGCTCCGTCGCGCGAGGAGAGGCCTCCCTGGATACGCCACACCGGAAGCGCCGGCCGCCCCAGGTCTGCCGACAGTCCATCAACGAGGTGTGCCCCCATGGGCCCCGCGTGGGCTTCCACCTGGACGGCAATGCCGCTCTGACGAGCACGCGTCAGATCCTCCAGGCCGCCCTTCACGCTGTCACCGACGTACAGCGAGGCCAAGATGACCGCGCCGGCGATCGCGGCCCCCACGACCCCTGGGGCGTGGTGGGCGGCGTGATGGGTCAGGCTCCGTCGGACAAAGTGGCTGGGCCTCATAGATCCAGGCCCGGCGCGTCGCTCGACCGCTCACTCAAGCGCCCGTCCACCAGGTCTAGAACGCGGTCAAAGCGCGCCGCCACACGCTCGTCATGGGTGGCCACGATGAGCCCACAGTCCTCGCTGACCTGGGCGTCGAGGAGCACCCCGATCAAGGTGCGCGCGCGCTCCCGGTCCAGAGCTCCTGTGGGCTCGTCGGCGACGATCAGCTTGGGCCTGTTGATTCGAGCTCTACAGACGGCGACGCGCTGTCGCTGGCCTGCCGAGAGCTGGTCGGGGCGATGATGAAGCCGCTCGCCCAGCCCGGCTTCCTGGAGCATCTTCTCCGCCCGAGGCTCAGCGCTCAGAGCCAGATCCGGCGCTCCGAGCGTGGGCAGCAGCACGTTCTCCAGGGCCGTGAGGTGGGGCATCAGAGCGTGCTCCTGAAACACGAAGCCCAGCTCCTTCCTGCGAATCTTCGCTCGCTCTGGCTCGCCGAGGTCATCGATGCGGGTGCCCTGCAGCCAGATGGTTCCAGAGTCTGGCCGGGCGAGCGCGCCAAGCAGATGGAGGAGCGTCGTCTTGCCTGAGCCCGATGGGCCCATGATCGCGATGCTCGTCTGGGGTTCCATCGTGAGGTTCAGGTCTTGCAGTACCGTGTGGTTGCCTCCGGCGTAAGGCGCGGGGAAGCTTCGAGTAATGCGCTCGGCTCTCAGCAATGGGTGCGTCACGCGTGAGCCTCCTCGGCCCGGGGGCGGTCGGTGGCCGTTCGGTGCTCGGGCTGCATGATCGAACGGAGGGCTTGAAGCATTCCCTGAGCCATGTGCCCATCCGAGTATCGTTCCTGAACAGCCGACTCTCCCTTCTTGGCGAGCGCGGCGACCTCCAGCTCATCCTCGCACAGCGCTCGGAGGGCTGTTGAGAGACCCCCCTCAAGGTCGGGGTCGTACAGTACGCCCCCGCCGCTCTCCTCGAGCCACTCGACCAGGGAACCGACGCGCGGCGCGAGGACGGCGCAGCCCGAAGACCAGGCCTCCAGCACGTAACGCCCAGCTGCCTCTCTTGACGTCGGCACGCACAGGACACCGCTCTCCCCGAGCAGCGCGCGCTTCTCGGCGGGTGTGCAGTTCGGGCTAAACGTCACACGGTCTTCAATCTCAAGCTCCTGCACCAGGCTCTTGAGGCGAGCCAGATAGGGACGGTCCTGGGCCGTGAGACTCCCAGCTACATGCAGCGTGGGCGGAACGTCCCCGAGCGGAAGATCGCCGAACGCCTTGAGGAGGCGATGAGCGCCATGCCGCTCATCGATGCGCGCAACGTAAGCGACACGCCGATGGCGGTTGGGGGCCTCAAGCGGGGTAAACGTGTCGGCTTGTACGCCATGAGGGACGACAAAGATGTCTTCCAGGGGCAGGTCGAGCCTCGCGGCCATCTCTGCGCCGTGGGCACGGGAGACGGCGACGAACCCGTGGGCGGACCACGTCAGGCTCTTCAAGGCCTCCCAGACGCGCTCAGGCCAGGGCTCCTGGAGGTCCTCGATGAACGAGACCTCGCTCTGGAGGGTGCAGACCACGGTGGCGTTCGTCGTCTCTCGAAGTACGGGAGCGAGCCCCAGGAGCAGAGCGTTGGAGAGGATCACAACGTCGGGGCTGTACGCCTCTACCTCCCGGGCCACTCGCTCCAAGAGCGCGCGCAGCGCGCCGCTCTCGACACGCAGCGTGGCCTCAGTCATGGGGCCGAGCGCGCTCGGATCCGTCATGTCTCCAAGCGCGGACGCGACCCGCAGCGCTGCGCGGGAGGAGAGCGCGCCGCCCATAGCGGCCGCGAGGCGACCCAGGAGCGGAGTGTGGACGGCGAGCCAGGTCTCAATGCCCCCCATACGGATGGGCTGCGTTGATCCCTCCTCACCCGCTCCCTCGTCGTGAATCGGCAGGTAGAGCGGCTGGAGCAGCACGTCGTGTCCCGCCTCGCGCAACGCCCGCACCAGCGCCGAGTCTCGCAGACAGGCGCCACAGTAGCGTGTGCCTGCGCCAGCCGTGAGGTGAACTATTCGCACGCGTCCTCTCGGTTCGCGAGGCGATCGCTCAACGGAGCCGGCAGCCGCGTTCGCTCGCCGAGCTCGGCCATCAGCTCAGTGAAGTCGCGGTCCAGGTTTCCGACCAGGATGTCCGTGAGGTCCCCACGGAGATCCGGTCGCTCCCGGACCAGCGAGCCGACGCTGAACGCGGGGTCGTAGAAGGCGTGGATCAGCCTCCTCATGGGCTCGATGTGTGTTGTCAGCCAGTCTTCGTACGCGGACTCGACCTCATCGTGGGGCAGATCGCCAGCCAGCGAGCGGTGAATCAGATCGGCGGTCATTCCTCCCGACGTCAGCGCGATGTACATGCCAGATGAGAACACCGGATCCAGAAAGGCGAACGCGTCACCGCACAGCAGGAGGCCTGGCTTGCCTGTGCGCGCCCCAAAGTAGGAGTAGTTGCGCGTCAGCCGGAGCTCCCCCACTCGGCTGGCCACCCGCAGCTGCTCCTGCACCCAGGGCTGGGCGGCGATGGCAGACTGGTAAGCCTGCTCTCGGTCCTGAAGCTCGCCCTCAAACTGGTCCACGCGAGCCACCACGCCGACGCTCGTCATGTCGTTGGCCAGAGGGATGTGCCAGATCCATCCTCCCGTCGCGAGGGAGCACACCGTGGTCGCGCCCTCGTCTCGACCTGCGGCGCGGGTGCCGCCCGAGTAGTAGCCCCAAACGGCAACGCGGTTCAGCGCGCGCTCCGCGTTCCTCCATCGATACTGCCGCATGCTCAGCCCGTCGCGGCCGCTCGCGTCTACGACCCAGCGGGCCGTCGCGCTCACCTCATGGCCCTCCTGGTGGGTCACCTTCAGGCCTGTGACGACCCCGTCGTTCTCCTGCAACGCCGTAGCCTCATGTCCCCTGTAGACCTTCACGCCGCACTCCGCCGCTCGTCTGAGGAGGACCTCGTCAAAGCGCTCGCGGTCCACCTGCCAGGTCGCCGCCTCTGGCCCCTGAAGGTGGCTGGCGAAATAGAATGGCTGGCTCGGGCGGCCATCGGCCCGGACGAAACGCACTCCGTCCTTTCGTTGGAACGCTGCGCCCTCGATCGCCTCGACCGCGCCCATGCGGTCGAGCACGCCACGGCACATGGGGAGCAGGCTCTCCCCCACGTGGTATCGGGGGCCTGGCTCACGTTCGAAGAGCGCCACGTCATGCCCGTGTTGCGCCAGGAGCGTTGCGGCTGCGCAGCCCGCGGGACCCGCTCCTACCACGGCGACGTCGACGTTCAGGCTCCTCATCAGATCCCCCTGCGGTAGATCGGGTCAAACAAGAGGGGCAGCCAGCGGTCGATCTCAAGGAGGCCCTCCTCCGTGACGCGGAGCGTTGTCTGGTCCCGCGACAGGACGCCTCGGCCTTCCAGAGCCTCGAGGGCGCGGGCCGACTCGTCCGGCAGCGGGGCACTATGACGCGCCTCCAGCTCCCGCAGGTCGAGGCTCCCATGCTTGAGCCCGAGCACCAGTTCACGCACCAGACGCTCAGTGTCGCTGAGCGCGTGGCCGCGGCTCACGGGGAGCTCGCCCCGTGACACGCGCGTTTGATAGCCCTCAATGTGCTTCTCGTTCTGGTGGTGCCGGCCGGAGATGTGGGAGAACGCGCTCACCCCAAGGGCTAAGAGGTCGTCGCCGCGCCAGACGTGATCTCGGTAGGCGAACCGCGCGCGCTCCACATCTCGGACCGCCGTGTATGCGCTCGTCAGGGTGAACCCCGATGCCTGCATGCGGGCGAAGGCCTCCCTCAGCCACCGCCGCTTTGTTGGCCAGTCGGCGAAGCGCGAGGGCTCGACCTCGCCGTCCCGAGCGAAGACCGTGTTAGGCGGCAGCTCGAGTTGGTAGATCGTCACGCTGTCCGGCTCAAGGGCCAGCGTGTCCTCGACGCACTGGGTCCACTGGTCGTCGGTTTCCCCGGCGAGCCCGGCGAGGAGGTCCACGTTGATCTGCGCGAATCCAACCTCACGGGCCAGGGCGAAGGTGGAGAGGACCTGCTTGCGGCTGTGGGCCCGCCCGTTCGCCGCGAGCATCTCGTCGTTCATGTGCTCAACGCCGAAGCTGAGTCGCGTGACGCCGAGCTCCTGGAGCGCCTCCAGCTTGCCTCGACTGATGGTCCCTGGCTCGCACTCAAAGGTGAACGCGGGCGGCGCCGCCCCTCCTGTGAGCGGCTCCAGCGCCTTGATCAGCTCTCGAACGTGGGCCTCGCCCAGATACGATGGGGTGCCTCCACCGACGTAGAGGAACTCGGGAGATCGGCCCGCGATGGCCCGCCGCTCGGCCAGAAGCCGCGCCTCTTGAGCGATGGCCTCGATATAGTTCGAGATGTCCTGGGAGTTCTTCCCTGTGTAGACCTTGAAGTAGCAAAAGCTGCAGCGCTTCCTGCAAAAAGGGATGTGGACGTAGAGCCCCAGCTTGCGCCCGGGGTCAGGCTCCAGGTCGAGCCCCGCGATGGCGTCGCGCGCTCCCTGTCGGCTCCACGCGCCGTAGGGCGGATAGTTCGAGACAAAGTAGGTGCCCTGTTCGGTGGCGCCCTCATGGCTCGGTGAGGTCAGGAGCGTCGTCACTTTCCCCTCCCCTGCTTGGCTGTCATGCAGTGAAGCGCGCCGTCCGCTGTGCCGACGAAGATCTGCCCCGCGCTTACGACCGGGCCAGCCGTGATGGGCGACCCAAGATCATGGCTGCCGAGGACCTCTCCTTTGTCGGCGCTCAGGACGCTGATTCGGCCACCCTTCGAGCCCGTGACCACCTTGCCATCACAGGTCACGGGGGCTGTGTCGATGCGCCCGCCCGTTCGAAACTTCCAAGCGACCTCCCCGGTCGCGCGGTCTACCGCCCGGAGGTGGCGGTCGCGACTCCCAAAGAAGACCCGCGAACCCGACACAGCCGGTGACGACACGATGGGCTGTCGGCTCACCTGGCTCTTCCAGGCCACCTCGCCCGCGCGCAAGTCGACCGCGACGAGCCCGCCTCCATGATGTCCGACGTAAGCCTCGCCCTCAGCGACCGCGGCCGATGTGCCGACCTGGGCGCCAATCGTGATGCGCTTCTTCAGCTTCCCAGAGTCGACCTCGACGATATGCAGATCTCCGTCACACCCACCCACAAGCGCGCCCTCCTCGGTCACCGAGGGTGATGCGTGAAGGTGATGCTCTGTCGCATACCGCCAGGCCTCCTTGCCGTCTGTCTTCCTGACACCATAGAGGTTGCGGTCATAGCTCCCGATCAAGACCAGAGGACCGGCGATCGCTGGGGCTCCGAGGATCTTCGCCTCCGTCTTGAAGGTCCATGTGACCTGGCCGGTGGAAGACTCCAGCCGATGCAACGCGCCAGAGGTGTCACCGATGTAAGCGCCCGTGCCGTCCAGCGTCAAAGGGGCCTCGACGGGCTCCTTCAGCGAGGTCGACCAGCGCTGAGCGCCGCTGGCACGATCCAGGGCGAGCACGGCCCCGTCCGTCGTTCCAAAATACACGGTCTTCGAGTCGAGAACGGGCGTGGAGCGAATGGCGCTTCCGGTCTCTACCTTCCAGCTTCGCTCGAGCGTCGCGGGCACGGCCCCCGAGCAACGACCATGCTGGTCATTACCGCCGCGGTGATGCTCCCAGGTTCCGGCGGCCGCCGAGGCGGACAGGGCGATCGCGAGCAAGGCGTTCATCATCATGAGGCCCCTCCGTGCACAGGACTCAAGGCGCTGGTGTACAGGCCCTTGTAGTCCTCGGAGCTCATGGCCCGCGGGTTGAAGCCGCCCGTCCATTGCTCGGTAGCGGCGTCCGCCATGCGGCCCAGGTCGGTGCGCTCGAGTAGCGCTCGCTGCGTAGAGGTGAGCGCCCGCACGGCGCGGCCCGCGAGTCCTCGCAAGAAGGTCAGCAGCGCAGCCATAGCCTCACTTTCGTCCGCGCTCGGAGGGGCAAGCGAGCACGCTCGCGCGATGGTCGCGAAGGTGTGTCGGCAGTCTGGGCTCGCGCCGTTGTGCTCCACGACCTCCGGCAGCATCATGCCCACCGCTAAGCCATGAGGGACCCCCGCGTCAGCGGTGATCGGGTTCGCGCAGGCGTGGGCCGCTCCTAGCATGCTCTGCTCGATGGCCATCCCAGAGACGGCCGCGCCCAGGAGCATCGCTCCTCTCGCCTGGGCACGCTCCGGTCGGTCGAGGGCATCCTCCACATTGGGGATCAGCAGCTTGAGCGCCGCGAGCGCGAAGCCGGCAGAGCGCCTCGTCTGCGCGCTGGTCACCGCGGTCTCGATCCCGTGCGCGATGGCGTCCAGTCCGCCTGCGAGCGCCACGTCCGCTGGCAGAGACCGAGTCAAAAGGGGATCGAGGAGCGCCACCTGGGGGAGCAGCCCGGGAGCGAGCAACGCTCTCTTGGTACCGGTCTGGCTATCGCTGAGCAGCGTCGCCGACTGGCACTCGGTGCCTGTGCCCGCCGTCGTCGGGATCGCGATCATGGGGAGCGTCGGGGAGCCGAGCTCCACATGCCCATGACGCTCATCGAGACCCGCGGGTTGAGTGAGCTCCAGGATCGCGCCCTTGGCGCAGTCGATGGCGCTCCCGCCACCGATGGCCACCACGACCTGGGGTGCGAAGGCTCGGGCGGCCCGCCCAAGTGCCCGAGCGTCCTCTCGTCGCGGGTTCTCGGGCACCTCGTCGTAGAGAAGAGCCTCCAGCCCGGCGGCGCGGAGGCTCTCCGCGCACACGTTCGTGTGCCCGGCCGCGCGAACGCCCTGGTCGCTCACGAGCAGCGCCCGCGAGCCCGCGCGCGAGGCGAAGGCCCCTGCCCTGCTCACGGCGCCCTCCCCAAAGAGGATCCGCTGAGCCCCTTCAGGGCTCATCTGGCTGTCAAACACCTGTGGCAAACACGCCCTCCGGCCATGTGCCATCAGTGTAGGCGAAGCGCTACGCTCCAGAAAAGCCTGGCCTGATGGTCTTGATCACTCGGTGACGGAGACATCGCTGATCGCGAGGTCGGACCCCGCGTCCGCGAACACCCCTA
>CALCNF010000427.1 GCA_937897815.1 uncultured Pseudomonadota bacterium
CCAAGACGCCGACGGTTCCACAGGCGACGACGATGACAGCGTTACAGACGATGACAGCGCTACCGGCGATGATATCGACAGCGCAGCAGGTGACGATGATGTGAGTGGCACGACACCCGTCAACCTGCTTCAAGATCCAAGCTTCGAAGACGGCACGTCATGGGGGGTCTGGGGAGGCGCCAGCCGCGTCAACGCGCCCACTCAGGATGGAGACTGGGCGCTGATGGCCACGGACGGCAATGGAGCCGAGCAGGTACTGGAGGGGCTGGAGCCCGACACGACGTACCGCTTAACCGGTTGGGGAATGACGACCGGCGGCCAGCCCATGACCATCGGAGTCAAGGACCACGGTCAGGATGAGACCAAGGTGTCCTTCTCCGAATCGAGCTACACCGAGAAGAGCCTGACGTTCACCACAGGGTTTGGGAACACCAAAGCCACGATCTACGCCTACAAGCACACCGGAACTGAGCCTGGCTATGCGGACCATCTCTCGGTCACCTTTGAGTCTGCATCCGACAGCGTTTTGCTCTGGGGTGACGAGTTCAATGGGGAGGGGAGTCTTGACCCGGCCGATTGGAATTTTGAAGAGGGCTTTGTTCGAAACCAAGAGCTGCAGTGGTATCAGGCCGACAACGCTTTCCAGGAGGATGGGATGCTCGTGATCGAGGGTCGGGAAGAGGACTTCCCGAACCCGAATTACGACCCCTCTTCGAGTGACTGGCGCCTCAACCGGGAGACCGTCACCCACTCTTCAGCCAGCGTCACCACGAAGGAGCGGTTCTCGTGGACCTACGGGCATCTCGTCGTGCGCGCGAAGGTGAGCAACCTCGAGGGCACCTGGCCGGCCATATGGACTCTTGGCGTGGACTGTGACTGGCCGTCCAACGGAGAGGTGGACGTCATGGAGAACTACGGAGGCGATATCCTCGCGAACTTCGCCTGGGGCACCAACACCCCCTGGAGCCCGAAGTGGGACTCGTCACACTGGGACGTGTCGGGCTTGGGGACAGGATGGGTAGACGAGTTCCACATCTGGGAGCTGGAGTGGACCGAAACCGCCATGACCATCCGTCTGGACGGAGTGGAGCTGAACAGCGTCGACCTCACCACCACGCTCAACGGAAGCGCTGCTTGTGAGGGGCAGAACCCCTTTCAGCAGCCGCACTACCTTTTGCTCAATCTCGCCCTGGGCGGGACGGCCGGAGGAGACGTCAGCGGTCTCACCTTCCCCACTCGTTACCTTGTGGATTACGTGAGGATCTATCAGCTCGACTGAACGACCGCCTTCGGTGTCCTGACGGCTCATCGAGGGCCTTGCTTCCGATCATCACCGGGAGGATCAGGCGGCGGGTGACCAGGTGGGTGCCGTGGCCCCATTGCCAGTCCGCTGAATTCTTCAGTAGAACCTTTGGGGCGGGGCGCATTTCGTCCTGGCGACATCGCAAGGCGAGCATTGGACCC
Organism: uncultured Pseudomonadota bacterium; assembly: GCA_937897815.1. Lineage (GTDB taxonomy): Bacteria > Myxococcota_A > UBA9042 > PHBI01 > CALCNF01 > CALCNF01. Next base: position 1,465 of record CALCNF010000427.1, read on the forward strand.
CTTATCTCAAGCGTGTATTGGCTCAGCGGCCGCCCAGTCCATGAGCCGCAAAGCCGACCTGAAGACAGCCCTGTGGGTCGGGGCGCTCGGCGGTTTTTTGCCGGACTCGGATGTCCTGATTCGCTCAGCCTCCGATCCGCTGCTCCACCTCGAATATCACCGTCACTTCACCCATTCCCTGCTGTTCGTTCCCATCGGCGGCCTCATCGCGGCGGCCCTCGGGAAGCTCATCACGCGGGGCAAGAAGACCATCCGGTGGCTTTGGCTGCCCGCGAGCCTCGGGTGGGCCACCCACGGGCTCCTTGATTCGTTTACGAGCTATGGAACCTATCTGTTCTGGCCCTTCTCCAACGAGCGGGTCGCTTGGGACATGGTGTCGATCATCGACCCGCTGTTCACCCTGCCTTTGCTGGCCGGTGTTCTCCTGGCGGTGAAGATGAAGCGCGTCGCGGTCGCTCGCGGGGCGTTCATCTGGGCCTTGCTCTACCTGTCCGTCGGAGGTCTGCAGGGAGAGCGCGCCGAGGACGTCTATCGCCAGCACATCACGGACCGCGCCCACACTCCAACGCAGGTGGAGGTGAAGCCGAGCTTCGGCAACAACTTCCTCTTTCGCGGGTTCTACGAGCACGAGGGGCGCTATTACGCGGACTCCATCCGGGTGCCCTGGTGGGGCGACCCTACGATGTATGAGGGCACCAGCGTCGCCGCGCTGGACACGGCAGCCTTTCGCGAGACGCTTGGGGAGGTCCATCAGCATGACCTCGACCGATTCGAATATTTCTCGGCGGGTTTCCTCATCGAGGACCCCTTGCACCCCGGCGTGATTGGAGACTTTCGCTACTCGATGGTCCCCAACGGAGTCGCGCCTCTGTGGGGCATCGACCTCGGCGCCGCGAAGCCTGGAGAGCATTCAGAGTTTCTCCGCTTTAGCACCACCGACGCCGCCAAACGCCAGGTGATGCTTGACCAGCTCTGGGGGCACCCTGCGCTATCCGAGCCATCCACCTCCCCGTGAGTGTTCACCCAGGGCGAGGTTTTCCTTC
>CALCNF010000428.1 GCA_937897815.1 uncultured Pseudomonadota bacterium
CATGGCACTTTTGAGAGCGAGCCTTCTTCTAGCGCTGCTCCTGATCAGCGCGGCGGTGCACGCCAAGCCTGGGCCCTGGGAGCTCATCACCAAGGAGAAGGGCGTTAAGGTCCAGGCTCGAGAGATCCCTGGCCAGGGTCTGCCTGAGTTCCGTGGGATTGGCATGGTCAAGGGAAGCATTTACGAGGTGCTCGCCGTGATCGACGACACGGCCAACCACCCCAAGTGGCTCGCCAACTGCGTCGAGGCCAAGAAGCTCAAGCAGCTCCCGAACTTTGGACGAATCGTGTACTCACGCACCGAAGCCCCCTGGCCCGTCTCCGACCGTGACGTCGTTCTCAAGGGCGATCTCACCGTGAACCTGGAAAAGGGCGTCGCCATCTCAAGGTTCCGCGGAACCACGAGCCCCTTGAAGGGCAAGGTCAGCGGCGTGGTGCGCATGAAGCGCCTCCGAGGCTTCTGGAAGCTCACGTCCATCGGCAAGGACCGGACCCGAGTCGTCTACCAGGTGAGCGCGGACCCTGCGGGAATGCTGCCGGACTGGGTGGCCGCCATGGCCCAGAAGAAGCTCCCCCTTGAGACCATCGTCAACCTGCGGCGCCGGGTGAAGAAGACGCGGGGCAAGTACGACGCGTTCCTCAACAAGTATGACCCAGCCCGCGGGGGCAAGGTCCCCGAGGCGGTCATCGTCACGAAGTGAGCGCGGCGCCCGGGCCCACCGGGCGCCTGCCCCTTTACCTTCCGCCTCTCCGGCCTCGGTCCTCGCGTGGACCACGCTCTCTGCGCTCCCGGCGATGCTCTCCCTGTCGCTTATGGAGCCGCTTTTGAAAGCGCTTCATGGCCACGAGAATACGCAGCTGGTGCTTGGGGCTCACGACTCGCGCCAGCGCGTCCGCCTGCTCGCCTCGAAGTCGGTGCGCGGCCTCCTCCACTGCCCGAAGGCCCGCGACCACACGCCGATACTCCTCCTGGTCTTCGGAGTCGCTCTCAAAGAGCCGCTCCATGGACTGTCGCAGGCCGCGCCGCTTCTCCATCAGCTCACGTCGTCGGGGATCAAAACGCTCGAGCGTCTTGAGCACCTCATCGCTGTCCGCCTCGCTCAGGCCGATGCGGGAGCGAATAAGCTCGGCGCGCTTCGCCTTGATGCGCTGCTCCATCTTCTCAGCGCGAGGGGCCTTGCCCCGGTCTCCCCGCTCCCAGGGGAGCGGCTTGCCCTGCGCAGGCGCCGCCAGGGACAAGCACATTCCAACGATCGCGATTCCAATCACGTGATTCATATCCATCTCCTCGGCCCCCTACAGAGCCATGTCATCGATCAGCGCTGCGAACTCCTCCTGCAGCGCCTCTTCACTCAGCTCTCCAGCCGTCTCTTCCAGCGGGTCGCCCCACAGCGAGTCTTCGCTCCATCCAACATCCAGATACGTTCCCAGCGCCGTGCTCACCTCGGAGTAGACCTGCGCATCCGGTACGGGAGCGCTTCGCTGCTCCGTGGGCGCG
>CALCNF010000429.1 GCA_937897815.1 uncultured Pseudomonadota bacterium
CTGGGCGGAGAGCTGGCGTTCAGGGGCTCAAGGCTCGTGACCGAGCTCAGCGTCTTCGAGGGGCAGCTCGCCGGAGACGAGAGCTTCCCGGGGAGCGCCGCCGATGTCGACACCTGGACCCATAAGGAGTTCGGTGACGAACTCCAGATCAACGAGGCCTTTCTAGAGCAGAACGTGGGAATCGGCCTGCTGCGTGTGGGCTACATGGAGGCTCATTGGGGCCTGGGGCTCCTGGCCAACGACGGTCAACGCGAGGATGACCTCTTTCACGAGCGCAAGGGCGGCGACTATACGAAGCGCGCGCTCTTCATCACCCAGCCCCTTCGCCCGTTCATCGCCGGTCCGGCTGGTGAGGCGCTCGTGCTCTCCCTTGGCTTTGACCTCCTGGAGCGCGACGACCTCATCGACACAACCGACGGCGACGAGGCGACTCAGGGTGTGGGCGCGCTCATCTACAAACAGAAGACCTGGCATGTGGGCGCCTACGGAGCCTACCGCCGCTCCGAGCGCGCGAGCGGGGACCTTACAGAGGTGTTCGTCGCGGACCTCTACGGCAAGTGGAGTACACCTCTGGGCGGCCTCGGCACACTGAGCGTCGAAGCCGAGCTCGCCAGCATCCAGGGGACCACAGAGGACCTGCTGTTTGAGGGCGTCGATGGCGCCGTGAAGGTACAGCAACTGGGCCTCGCGGCCCGCGCGCGGCTGGAGCCGGAGGGCGATGGACTGGTCGCCCGACTCGACGCCGGCATCGCGCCGGGCGACAACGCGCCCCAGGACGAATCGCTGTCCTCCATCCGCTTCGACCCGGCCTACCGAGTGGGGATGATCCTGTTCGAGGAGATTCTCTCGAGGACCTCCGCCCGCTCCGTGGACGGAGCGACCAACCCGGATCTGGTAGGCACACCCGCCCATGGGTATGCGCGCATCCCGAGCCAAGGGTCGATTCACAACGCCCTTTTCCTCGCGCCCCAGGTCGGCTACCGAGGGTTCAACAAGCGACTGGAGGCGCGCGTCGGCGCCATGGTCGCTGTGGCGGGCGGAGGCGTCTACGACCCCTACCAGAGCGGTCTCGGCGGCGGCTACGTCACCAACCCCTACGGCAAGGCGGACGCCACAGGCCTGCTCGGCACCGAGCTCCTGGCGGCGGCCGTCTGGCGCCAGCCCGTGTTCGCGACCGTGAAGGTCGAGCTGGGAGCTCGATACGCGCTCTTTCTTCCGGGCGAAGCCCTGGAGGCGGTGGAGGGCGTTGAGGGCCTGGACACGGTCCAGAAGTGGGGCGTCTTCGGCGGGATGAGGTGGTAAGGTGCGAGCGAACTTCACTCTCCTGATCTTCACGACAATCGTCCTGGTGGGATGCGCCGGTGACGGCCCTGAGCTCCTCGCGGAACGAGTGACCACGAACGGTCCAACGGTGCGCTGGGATGTGCTGGCCAAGCCGCTCCCCGAGATCCCCTTGCCCAACGACGCCGCGACAAGGCTCGATCCCAGCTCGCCCACCGGGCGGCGCCTCAACATCAGCCTGCGAGCCGACACGGCGTTCGAGCGGCGCATGCGCGAGGGCTTTGACACCCTGGACGGCTTCGGAACCTACGCACCCATCCTGGTCCAGTTCGACTCGGCCCTGGACGTCCTCGATCTCTGGGCACGGCACAACGGTGGGCCCTGGCCCGAAGGCGGCCCGAACCGCGACGACTTCCGTGACGACGCCGTCTTCCTCTTCAACGTGGACCCCTCTTGCGAGCGCTTCGGAGAGGAGATCGCCCTGGACATCGGTCGAGGGAGGTTCCCGGTCGCCGTGGCCAAGCACGACATCCTTGAAGACAACCCGGCTTCACCGGGTGGGAAACGACTGCGAAAAGAGAACCTGCTCTTTGAGCATGACCCGCGCGGCACGGCCAACAACCTGGCGTTCGAAGAGTGGGATGAGGACACCAACGGCGACGGCGAGTGGACCGAGGACGAGGACACGGACTTCGACGGGCTCTGGGACCGACCCAACTTTATGGAGCCGTCTGCGTGTGACGACCTGCCGGTCGGCAGCGTCGAACGAGACCGGTGCACCGTCGACCAGCTGATGACCTTCTACGACCGTGAGGACAACACGCTGATCCTGAGGCCGGTGTGGCCCATGGAGGAGCGCTGCGCCCACGCGGTGGTCCTCACCGACCGCCTGCGGGGCGAGAACGGCGACTCCATTCAGTCTCCGTTTCCTGGCGTACATCACGCCAATCAAGGCGCGACCCTGGCGCCGGTCGCCCAGCTGCTTCCGCGCTACGACCTGACCCCGGGCAACGTCGCGTTCGCCTGGAGCTTCACCACGGGCACCATGACCCGAGAGCTTGAGGCGGTCCGAGACGGGCTCTACGGGGCCGGCCCCTTCGCCCGACTCTCGGAGGAGTTCCCGCCGGACGTTCGGTGGGTGCCGAGCCGACACTCGGAGGCCGACGGGCTTATGGAGCCAGGGACGTGCGGTGGGCTGAGCCTGACGACCATCTGGGCCATCTTCATCGAGGAATGGGCCCCAAACATGTGCGCCATAGGGGCCGACTACGCGAGCCTCGGCGGCATGGTCTGGGGCTCCTATGAATCGCCGAACCTGCTGGTCGACCGTGATGGGGATGCCCACGACGCAGCGGAGCTCTTTGAGGAGGCGGATGAGCTGATCGACGCTGGGAAGGTCGAAGAGGGCCTGGAGAAGCTCGACGCTGCATACGCCGAGTGGGTACCCGCCGACAGCGACGAGCGCTGGGAGCTGGACCTTCAGACCGGTGAGGCCACCTACGGCAGCACCCGAGTCCCTCTGTGGTGCCTCTTGCCTCGCGCCGAGACCACGGACGACTGCGAACCTGGGAATCCCACCGGAAAGCCGTTCTGTAAGCCCTACCCTGTCATCATCTTCTCCCATGGCTACATGGGCAGCCGTATCGGCGTTCAAGACTATGCGGGGCGTCACGCCTCCATGGGCTACGCGTCCTGCGCGATCGACGCGTATGGGCATGGCAAGAACATCGAACTTCAAACCGGTGAGGGCGCCATCTATGCCCTGACCCTTCAGGCGCTCTTCGGCACGGGGAGCATGACTCACCTGCTGCTGTCGGGACGGGACCGAGATCTCAACAACGACGGCATCGCGGACCCGGGCGGCGACTTCTGGACCTCCGACCTCTTTCACACGCGAGACATGCTGCGACAGACCGCTCTGGACGTGATGCAGCTGGTGAGGATTCTGAGGAGCTTCGATGGACGAACGGACGCTCAGGGCCGAGTCGCGGGCGACCTCGATGGGGACGGAACGGTCGATATTGGAGGGCCTGAGAACACCATCTCCATGTGGGGGACCTCCCTGGGAGGGATCCTCGCGGGCATCCTCCAGGGCGCTGAGCCCAGCTTGAACGCCGTCTCTTCCAACGGTGGCGGAGCGGGCCTGACCGACATCGGCATCCGGTCCCTCCAGGCGGGAGTGCCCGAGGCCGTTCACCTGCCCATCATCGGCCCGCTCATCCTGGGCGAGCTGGAGCGTGACGGGGACCAAAACCCAATCGAAGACGGCCAGCTCGTGCTGAAGTTCCTGGTCAACGACCGAGGCGACTCTTCGAACCTGGAGTTCGCCCGGCTCCCTGGTGTGAAGGTCGGGGACCGGATCACCTTAACCAACCTCGCGAGCGGCAAGAGCTCCTGGGCGCTCATCAACGAGCGAGGTGGCGCTCGTGTCGCGGTGGCGGCGGACGCCCTGGGGCCGATCGAGCGCCGCTCCATTCTGGGATTCGAGCCCGGGGACACGGAGCCCGTCGAGGTGGAAGACACCGCTCAGTTTGGAGATCCCATCGAGATCGTCGTGACGCGTCCGGGTGTTGAAGAGCCCATCGCGACCCTGAAAGCCTTCCCACAGGCGTTGACGTTCCAGGGAACGACCTACGCTGAGGGAGCCCCGCTCGTCGTCCTCCAGGAGGGTCTGGGCCATAAACGAAACAGCCCGGACTTCCGTCGATTCCTGTCGATCGCGCAGCACGCGCTCGACGCGGCCGACCCTGCGATCTGGAGCGCCCACGCCGCGACCCGTACGCGCGCGGCGGAGGCCGGGCTTGAAGAGGGGCTGCCCCCTTGGAAACGGTGGCGTACTCACTCGCTGCTCATGCCGACCGCTGGTGACATGCAGGTGCCCGTGAACACCGGGATCGCCGAGGGCCGAACCGGGGGCGTACTCGGCTCTTGGTTCCGAGATGAGAGCCTGCCCGCCGAGCATGGCTGGAGAGCGCTCTTCTTGCCCGATGAGCGCTGGGGACACAGCGCAGACCAGGAGCTGATCGAGCGCTACGTCATCGAGGGCGTCCCGAGACTGGAGCGCTTTGGCGACGCGAACGAACAGCTGCGTCACCCTGCGGTCCTCTTCGACATCGAAGACCTGAGCGACGGTACAGCCGTTTGGACCTGTCTCAAGGAAGAGAGCAACGAAGGCGATTGGTCAGGCGACGAATATCAGTGCCCCGAGGACCTGAAGAGCTCCGATGATCCGACCTTCACGATCCCGACCGCGAGCCCCGGCGCCTCCCTGCGCGCGACCCTAGAGCGCTCCGATGGAACCTTCGACGCCATGCGCATCCCGATGATGCGCCCCACAGGCCAGCACATCATCTACAACGCTCAGCCGTTTCGCGCCTTCGACATGGACGCGTTCATGGTGAACCTCACCGGCCAGTTCCTTGGATCAGGAGGCCGGGCGCTACCTGAGCCGACGGGCTGTGACTGCAGCGCGCAGAGCATACCGTCGTGGGAGGCCTATGGCTTGCCTCATTACCCCGAGCTCAAAGGGAAACCCTGCGAACCGGACGACCTGAACCTATGCTCGGAGAGCTGCGCTGAAGCCTGGGGAATCACCACGCCGTCCGACACCTTGGTCTGCACCTTCGTCGACGAGTAGACGCCCGGCTCAGAACCGCGGCGAGTAGCTGTGGCAGTAGGGCTCCTTGCCCGTCCGCACATAGTAGTCCTGGTGGTAGTCCTCGGCCGGCCAGAACACCTCCGCCTCCACCAGCTGCGTCGCCACGGCGAAGCCCTTCTTCTCGAGCATCGCCGCGAGCTTTCGGATCACGCGGCGCTGCTCCTTGCCGGTGAAGAACACGGCGGATCGGTACTGCTCTCCTCGATCGGGACCCTGCCGGTTTACCTGGGTCGGGTCGTGAATCTCAAAGAAGCGCTTGGCGAGCGTCTCATAGGACACCTTGGATGGGTTGAAGCGCACCCGCACGGTCTCTGCGTGGCCTGTGTCACGACTCAGGACCTCTTTGTAGGTCGGCGAATCTTTGTATCCGCCCATGTAGCCCGACACGACATCGACGACCCCTGGCACCGTCTCCAGGAGATGCTCGACGCCCCAGAAGCACCCGCCGGCGAAGAAGGCCTCCTCCAGGGGCTCGGCAGAGAAGTCCATGGCGAGCGAGTTCACACAGTGGCGGGTGTTCGCGGGC
>CALCNF010000430.1 GCA_937897815.1 uncultured Pseudomonadota bacterium
CCCGCCACGAGACCGACGACGGTCGCGAAGAAGATGCCGTAGGAGGCCTCTTGCAGGTGCGCGCCCGGAGCCAACGTCATGGTCGCGTCGTTGACGACCTTGAGCGTGTCCGCGGGGTTGAAGAGGAAGTAGAAGTCCGCCGGGACGTACTTGGAGATGGTGAACCAGGCGCCAGCGATCATCAGGGTCGCCGCCACGAAGGTGCCCATGTGGAGCGCCTTGGCCGGGTCACCGCCCTCCTTCGTCTTCACGAAGAAGTTACCGATGATCGAGGCTCCGATGCCGATCGACGCCAGGTAGAGCGGCAGGTAGATCAGCTCGGCCGTGCTCGGGCCGCTGCCGCCGACAGCGATGTTGCTGGTGGAGTGGAGGCTCAGGCCCAGGATCATCGTGCCGATGATGGAGCCGACGTAGGACTCGAAGAGGTCAGCGCCCATTCCGGCGACGTCACCCACGTTGTCGCCCACGTTGTCCGCGATGGTCGCGGGGTTACGGGGGTCATCCTCGGGGATTCCAGCCTCGACCTTACCGACGAGGTCAGCGCCCACATCAGCGGCCTTCGTGAAGATTCCGCCACCCACTCGCGCGAAGAGCGCGATGGAGGAGGCTCCCAGGGAGAAGCCGGCGAGCACGTTGAGGATCTGCGTCATACCCTTCACGTCCTCACCAAACGTCCCGATATTCGAGAAGATGAGGAGCAGACCGGTGAGGCCCAGGATACCCAGACCGACGACCGACATTCCCATGACAGAGCCGCCGGAGAAGGCGACCTGAAGGGCCTCAGTGAGGCTGTTACGAGCCGCCGCGGTGGTGCGAACGTTCGAGAGAACAGCGACGCGCATCCCGATGAATCCCGCCAAGCCGGAGCAGATCGCTCCCACCAGGAAGGACACAGCGATCAGCCAGTGGCTGTCGGCCATCGAGGCGTTGCTCACGCCCAGGATGATACCGACGATCACGACGAAGATCGCGAGGACCTTGTACTCACGAGCCAGGAAAGCCATGGCACCATCTGCGATGTGACCGGCGATGGTCTGCATCTTCTCGGTGCCAGCGTCCTGGGTGGAAATCCACTGGCTGCGCGCGAACGCGTAGACCAGGGCGATGAGGCCCGAAAGCGCTACGGCGTAGAGCGGCTCGGCTAGAATCTCGGCCATTTTAGAGCTCCTCCTGCTCAAAGGGTGGCCGCGTGAGCGGCCTGGGGGTGATGATCGCTCTCGCGATCAGTTGGGGGCGGCCTTTTTGTGGAAGGCGTTCATGGTGTGCAGCGGGCCATCCCGCAGCACGGACTCGACTGCGTCCGCCGCTCGGTCCACGAAGGTGGTGAGCGTCGCACGCTGATCTGCATTGAAGTCACTCAAGACGAACCCGCTCACGTCGCCGTGGGGAGGGCGTCCAATTCCACAGCGCACGCGCACGAAGTCGCGACCGAAGTGCTCGAAGATCGATCGAAGACCATTATGGCCTCCGTGACCTCCTCCGACCTTGATCCGGACCTCCCCGTGGGGGATGTCGAGCTCGTCGTGGATCACCACGGTGCGCGAAGGCTCGGCCTTGAAGAACGACGCCGCGGCTCCGACGGAGATACCGCTGCGGTTCATATAGGTCGTAGGTTCGAGCAAGTGAGCGTCCTCGTTTCCGATTCGGATCTTGGCGTGATTGCCGTGGAACTTGTTGCGAAAGCTGCCCGCCGCTCGCCGGTTGAGTTCATCGACGACCAGGAACCCGATGTTGTGACGGTTGCCCTCATATTGAGGGCCCGGGTTCCCGAGACCGACGATGAGCCAGCTCACGACGAGTCCTTGTTATTCCGCGCTCTCAGCGGGCGCGTCGTCAGCGGTCTCTCCGCTCTCCTCGCCCAACTCATCTTCTGCCAGTTCATCGGCGCCGCGGGCCTTCTTGA
>CALCNF010000431.1 GCA_937897815.1 uncultured Pseudomonadota bacterium
GCCGGACGGCATCGTATTGGACACCACCGGCGCGGATGGGGCCTCGACCGATACCATCTCCGTTGACGCCGTTGACGCCGTCGCGAGCGACACCGAGGACGCCACCGAGGACGCGACCGAGGACGCGACCGAGGACGCGACAGAGGACGATGTAGAGACGGAGACCGTGCTGATCCTGCTCAAGGATGACTCGGTCGAGGCCGGAGCCGGCGACACCTTCTTCCTGCTAAACGAGGGCGAGGCCTGGGTCGCGGAGCTCTCTACACCGGTCGATGGGCAGCTGAAGTTTGTGGAGGTGTTCTTCGCGGATGTCTCCGCGCCCAAGTCCTGCGGCCGCTTCCGGCTCGCCGTTTGGGCGCCCGATGAGAACGGCCTCTTGCCCGACGCGCCCACCTACGTCGAGACCGAGGAGCACCTCCTTATCGGCGGTGGAGACGGTCAGACGATCCCCCTCTCGATCGAGGTCGACCTCCCCGCCGGCACGTTTCGGCTTGGCGTGATTCACGATGGGCCCTGCTCGGAAGAGGACTTCTCTCCAGCTCTCATGAGCGATGACTCGGGGGTCGTGGACATGACCTGGCTCTGGATCCCAGTGGACGGGACGCCCCCCTGGGTGCCCGCCTCTGTCTTCGGGGTCGACGGACGTTGGGCGATCCGCGGGATCCTCGAGGGTGAGAAGGTGTCCGAGCCCTAAGGACGTGGGCCTGCGGCGGAGCCGAAGGCCGCGTGCAGGGCTTCGTTGTCGGGTCGCCAGGCCTGAACGCGCACCAGCTCCTGAACGTAGCGCGCGCGCTGGTCGAGCAGGAAGGCAGGGCAGAGCTCGGTGACGAGGAGCGCTTGAGTTCGCGGATCCTCATAGGGCAGGTCGATGGCGGGACGTCGGCGCTTCAATCTCAGTACGTGGTGCCCAAAGCGAGTGGTTACCGGGCCGATCCACGCGCCCGGCTTCGCCTCGGCGACGGCCTCCGCGATGGGCGCATCCACGGTCTGTAGCCGTCCGTCGCTCGGCGCTTGGGACCCAACGTCGTGGTAGAAGATGTACTCGTTGCGCGCGGCCTGCCTACCTTGTTCTCGGATGGCCAACATTTGAGCCTCCAGCGTACCTTCCTGAACAGGCTGGCCTTTGAGGTGGAGACCGATCGCCTGCGCCTCGGGTGCTCGGGTCTCGATGCACTTCGAGACCTCAGGTCTTCGGCAGTCCCGGGCGTCCTCACAGCAGAGCAGCTGGAGGTCCTCTACGTGCCAGGCGGGGGGCGCGACAAAGCGCCACCGTGTCGATGCGTAGCGCTCTTTGCGGGCGGGGGTCGGTAGTCGGTCACAGATCGCCGGACCGAACAGGTGTTCAATGAGCGTCCGCGCAGCCCTCTCGCTCGACATCTTCGCGGCGCGAGGGCCCAGGAGCGACTTCGCCTCCGACGCCAGCGCGAGCTCGCCGCGCATGGCATAGACCGCCCGTTCGACGCTCTGCGTGTCTCCGGCCTTTGCCCCGTGTCGCTCAAGATCCTGGGCTGTAATTGGCGCTCCGCCGGACGTCCCCACGACCTTCGCCGGTGGCGCGGTCGTCGTGAGCCCAAGGAGCGTCCATACGGTGATCAGCGCGCCAGTCGCGCCCACGTCACTTCTTCTTCTTCTTGCCCAGGTTGGCGAAGGCCTTGAAGAAGCGGTTGATGGGCGTGTCCGCTGCTTTGAGCTTCTCCTCACGCATCTTGAGGAGGCGAAGCTCTCGTTGCGCCTCGACGTGACGAGGCTTCAGCTTCACCGTCCGAACGAGGGCGTTCTTCATCTTCTTAAGGTCGCTCTTACTCTTGTGGTAGAGCGCCATGTAGTAGTGGGCTTCCGGGTCCTCTTCGTTGAGCTCCAGCGCCTGGATCCAGCAGCGGCACGCCTCGTCTTGGCGCTTGGTCTTGTCCGCCTCCGAGTTGTTGAAGATCGCCCACCCGAGCTTGCGCCAGTAGCGGGGCTCTTCTTCGTTGAGCTCCACGGCCTCTCGAAGGTGGGCTTCTGCGTCGGCCCAACCCTTACGGTTCAGCAGGACGCTGCCCTTCTGGTATTGGATCTTGGCCTTGTTCTTCCGGTTGCGCTCCTCGCTACCGGTCGCCTCACCACCATGGACGCCCTTCGCGACCAGATCCCCGCTGTCGTAGGACTTACGTTTCTTGTTGTGGGTGAGGACCTCTTGAGCCTCGGTCGCGAACTTGAAGAGCTCGCCAGCTTTGTCCTTGTAGTCTTCGAGGCCTTCCTTGCCCATCATGTCCGGGTGGATGGTCTTCGCCATGGCGATGTAGGACGCCTGAATGGCGGAACTTTCGGCGTCCTTCTCGACACCGAGCACCCCATAATAGTCACCGTCGATTGCCGCCTGCATGCGGTCATCGATCAGCTTGCTTACCTCCTCAACGGACAACGCTCCCTCCCTAAAACCCTGAGGGTGCAGCATACCAAGAGGGGGGGGCGGCTGTCACCGCCACCTGTGGTTTCCGTCCACAGGAACATGCTATTTGTATCAACGTGACTGACGCTTCGCTCTCAATCTGGCCAGCACGGTGGCTGATCTTGGTCTGCCTCGTGGCATTGCCTACGGGCTGCGGAGATCCTGCCGGGCAAAGCCTCTTGCCTCCACTAGGCCTGACGTCGGTGACCCCGCAGCCCATCTTACCGGGCTCCACTCTGGTGCTACGCGGTTCAGGTTACATGGCGCCCGAGATTGCCTCGCTGCGCGTGGCGATCGTGGGACAAGTGAACAATCAACCTGTCCAGTGGTCGGCCCAACCGACGCGCATCAGCAACCAGGAGCTCCAGATCTCGGTCGTCGGCGAGCTCGCCGAACGCCTGGTCCCCGCGGCAGGCGGCGTCTTCGTCGGCCATGTGGCGGTCACGCGCGAGTCCGCTTTTGAGGAAGGGCCCGCCGTCGTCTCCATTCCAGTCTCCCTCTTGGTCACGCGCGAGCTGACGCCCTATCTGAATACAGTGACTCCAACGATTTTCCGTCCAGGTGAGGTGATCGAGCTGTCTGGCTCGAATTTCCTCTTCCCCTCGGAGGGAGTGAGCAGCGTCGTGTTCAACGGCGTGCTGCGGACGGACTCGCCGGCGCTTGAGATTCCCCTGGTGGAGGTGGAGGTCGCGCTCTCCCCTGAGAGCTCCGAAGACCGGGGACTCTTGAAGTTGCCCATCCGAGCGTCTGTCTTCGGGATTCGCCCGGCTACGTACGAGGGGACGCTGGCCGTGATCAACACTCCCGCCGGTGGTGTCCCCGTCCGTTCGGACCCGCTGGTGCCGGGACCGCTGCGCATGGAGGGGCCCGAGGTGGAGACCATCGCGCCTCTTCAGGCCTCGCGCGGCCAGGTGGTGATGGTGGGGGGGCGCGGGCTCCTGCCGGCTGACCCAGCGGAGGGGTCTGGCACCCTGTTTCTCCTTGAGGGTGTGCTCGACGCAGATCGCGGTCCCAACCTCGTGTACACCCAGGACAACCCCCTGGGCATCTTCCCTGACGACCAGCCGAGCGCTGAGCTCGCCGAAGTGGTGCTTCGCGTGCGCATCAACGCTGATGGTCAGGCGGTAGGGCTCGGAGCGGTCTCCGGGCTCTTTCAGGGGAAGGCGAGAGCCATGCTGTTCTACGGGGCGGAGCGATATCTGGGACCTACGCAGCCCCTGCTGTTCAAGGTGCTCCCGGCGACTCAGCACGTCCATCTTCAATTTCTTCCTGCCTTCGATGAGGCCCTCCTCGACTTCGGCTTGCTGGCCGCGCGTACCGCGGTGATCCAGCGGATACTGGAGGTCGTGGAGCGGGACTTCGAGGGGATCAACATCGCCTTCGCGACCGAGTCGCCGAGCAACTTCGCGGAGTATATGATCGTCGAGATCGGAGGGGAGGACCCCAACGGTACCGGCCTGTTCGGGTTGGACAACACCGCAGGTAAGGACGTGGGGAATCACCGCTTTGACGATGTGATCGGAGGGTTCAACGCCGATACACGTGCCCGCGGTTTCGCTGCCTATGGAGGGATCTTCGCCTCCGAGTTCTTGAACCTCTCGCCGACTCGGGGCTCAAGCCTATTGGCCGATCCGCGGTTCGATCTCATCTTCTCGCCGTTTTGTCCCGAGCTGGGCGGCGTACCCGCGTCGCAACAAGAGGCCTCGGGACTGGGGGGCCGCGCACAGGCCCTCGGCGAAGCGGTGCGGGCCTTCGGGAGCCTGGTGGGAAGCACCATCACCCACGAGACTGGCCACGCTCTGGGTCTCTCGGCCCACTCGGGGGCGTTCCACAACACCGGGGATAACCCGGGATGGATCATGGACGCAGGTCAGTTTCGCCCCTTCGGGGAGCGCGCAGAGCTGCCCGGAGAGGGCCCCGCGGTCTTCTCGCCGCAGAACAGGACTTACCTGGAGGAGGTGTTGCCCTTGTGAGGCGCGCTATCCTGGCTTTCGCGGTCCTCTTCATCGCCTGCAGCGCGCCACGGTCGCCCGACCGGGAGTCCGCGGCCACCCCCTTACAAACAGCGCCTCCCTCGGTCTCTCAAGGCGCCGCCGAGCCCGTGCGCTGGGTGTCCATGACTCTCGAAGGGAGCCAGGGGCCCGTCGACGTCCTGGCCGAGGTAGCGAGCTCGCCCCAGCAGCGGGCCAAGGGGCTGATGTATCGAGATTCTCTTGCGGAAGGGAAGGGGATGCTCTTCGTGTACGAGAGAAGGGATGTGCACACCTTCTGGATGAAGAACACGCTGATCCCGCTCGACATGCTGTTCATGGATGGCCCACCCCACCAGGAACACATCTCTGTGATCGGAATCGTGCACGAGGCCGAGCCGAGGACCCTCACCCATCGAAGCGTGTCCGCCCCGAGCATCTATGTGCTCGAGGTCCCGGGCGGATGGGCGCGTAAAATGGGGATCTCCGTGGGCTCGCGTGCCTCCTGGGAGCCCCCCTCAGGAGCCTCCAGCGCGACCCCCTGATGAAGACAAATGCGGTTTTTTTTTGACGGTCCTCCGGACCGCCCCCAGACTGCATGTCGAAGTGGCCTGGATCGGTGGAGGGAACCGGTCTAGAGCGCACTTCAAGGGGAGGAGAATAGAACATGCAGCAGCACCAGATTACGGTGATGGGCAAGCAGATCCGCCTTCGCTCGGATTCCGATCCGGAGCGTATTCAGGCGGTCGCCAATTACGTGAACGAGAAGATCGACGACCTGGCCGACGGACCCAAGACGGGGAGCGCCGCTCAGCAGGTTCTTCTGCTCGCCGCGCTCAACATGGCGGACGAGATCTTCGAGGTCCGTGCCCAACACGATGAACTCCGTGATAGAATCCGTGAGCA
>CALCNF010000432.1 GCA_937897815.1 uncultured Pseudomonadota bacterium
ACGGGTGTTGAGGGACCCGCCTCCAAAACCGGCGAGCCCTTGTCGTCCACCAGGGCGCGAACGCGTCCCATGACTCGCCCCGAGACCACGATGTCGCCCTTCTTCAGGGTTCCTTCCTGGATCAGAACGGTCGCGACCGGACCGCGCCCTCGACTCAGCTCGGCCTCGACGACCACGCCCTGCGCGTGCTTATCGATAGGCGCGGTGAGCTCGAGGAGCTCGGCCTGAAGCATCACAGCCTCAAGCAGCGCGTCGACGCCCTCACCGGTAATAGCGCTCACGTTGACCATCTGGGTGTCACCACCCCAAGCCTCTTCGACCAACCCGTGCTCGGTGAGCTCGCTCCGCACGCGCTGCGGATCAGCGTCCTCGCGGTCGCACTTGTTCACCGCAACGACGATGGGGACCTCAGCGGCCTGGGCGTGGTTGATCGCCTCGACCGTCTGGGGCATCACGCCATCGTCCGCCGCGACGACCAAGATCACGACGTCCGTGACGTTCGCTCCTCGGGCTCGCATGGCAGAGAAGGCGGCGTGACCAGGCGTATCGAGGAAGACCAGAGGCTTCTCGTCGCCGTTCACCTCGACGGGCACCTTGTACGCGCCGATGTGCTGCGTAATGCCACCGGCCTCTCCGGCGGCGACTCGAGCGTTTCGCACGAAGTCGAGGAGCGAGGTCTTTCCGTGGTCGACGTGTCCCATGACCGTGACCACCGGATCGCGAGCGACGGTGGTCGTCCCCTCGTCCTGGTCCTTCGGGATGTAGTCGGTCATATCGAACGCGACGTTCTCAACCGTGAAATCGTACTCCTGAGCGATCAGGGTCACGGTGTCCAGGTCCAGAACGTGATTCACCGTCGCCATCTCCCCCATCTGCATGAGGTACTTGATGAGCTCGCCCGCCTTCACGCTGAGCTGCTGTGCCAGCTGCGCAACCGTGATGGTGTCTTCGAGCTTCACGACTCGCTTCGACGCTTTCGGCGTCGTGAGCTCGGTCGTAGCGCCGGTGCGCTTCCGCTGCTTGCCGCGGCGTCCGCGGGCACGAAGGTGCTGGTCGAACCCGCGATCCTTGGTGCGGTCATAAGCAACGCGACCTCCACGTCGGCGTCGTCCGCCGTCGCGACCCGCACCGCCGGACTTATCACTGCGATCCGCCAGAGGCGTGTTCATCGGATCCGGGAATCCACCCGTGGGAGGTCCACCGGTTCGCCGGCCAGGCCGGCCCGGGGCTCCAGCGGGTCCGCGCCTCGGCGCTGGTCTCGCCGGGCGCTCCAGGTTCTGCGCGAGAGATGGATCGATTCGGCCCACGACCTTCACAAGGCTATTGGGCTTCTCAGGCTCGACCTTTCCGGGCGCGTTGACGGCCTCGGCGTCTGCGTAGCCTCCGGCGGCCTTCGACTCCGCCTCGACCTCTGGCGCCTCACCGGCCTCAGCGGCAGGCTCTGGCGCGGCCTCGACGGCCGCCGCCTCT
>CALCNF010000433.1 GCA_937897815.1 uncultured Pseudomonadota bacterium
CGAGCTCTACACCGAGGAGGAGGCCGCCTACGCCGGCGCCGTCCCCATGGCTGGCTATGGCGCGGGCGCCCTCGCGCTGGCTCGCCTCGAGGGCAGCCCTCCAATGGACGCGGCGGGTTGCATCCCGTGGTCCTCGGTCGTCACGACCCCTGAGGAGCCCAGCGTCAGCGATCTCGACCCGGTTGAAGATGTGGTCGAGCTGGAGAGTGAGGGCGAGCTTCCCGACGCCTCGAGCGGGTCGCCTCACGACGGGCTGGGCACCGACATTCCCACGGCGCAGACGGCCTCCCGATCGCCTGGAGGCTGCGATCTGGGCGGGTCGAGGCCCGCCGAACCCTCCCCGCTCTCGGGGCTCCTCACGCTCTTGATCTGGGTCGGTCTCGCGCGCGCGAGCAAGCGCCCGGTTGCAGGCGGGCGCGCCGCGCAGCGCTGAACTCGTTGACAAGCCCTCAACGCCTCATTAGGTTCCGCGGCTCGCCCACTGAGGGAAGCCTCATGGCGGCTGGAGGTAATGAAGATGTATCAAGTCACATACGGCGAAGACGTGCACAACCTGGAGACTCGAGCCGAGGCCATCGTTAAGGCCCGCGAGATCTCCAGCGAGAACCGAGGCATCGTCTCGATCAGCGACGAGAAAGAGCGTGAGCGCATGACCTATCAGGGCGGCGAGCTCATCAGCTACGACTACGAGACTCGTCGAAGCTAGGTCGCTCAACGGTTGTCCCCATGAGGCGCTGAACCGCTCAGCGACGTCCGACTATGGGTCGGGTGTCTGAGGGCGGTAGATCACCTCAAGGATCTCCAGCTCTACCGCCACGCCCTCGCGGTAGAACGTCACGAGATCTCCCTCTTGCTTTCTAAGCACCGCCCGCCCGATGGGTGAGACCCATGAGATGCGGTTGAGGTGCGGCTCCAGCTCGTCTTTGCCTACGAGCTCGAAGGTCTTCTCCTCTCCTTCGGGGTATCCCAGAACGACGGTGGCTCCGAAGAAGACGCGGTCGCCGCGGTCGATGGCCGGATCCGCCACCACGGAGGCTTCGATGTGCTTGTCGAGCCAGCGCAGGCGTCTGTCGATCTCTCGGAGCCGCTTCTTACCGTAGATGTACTCGGCGTTCTCCGAGCGGTCTCCCATGGCCGCTGCTCGGGCGACTTCATTTACGATGTGGGGCCGCTCCTCGAGTCGCAGGGTGTCCTGCTCTTTGCGGAGCCGTGCGTATCCTCGAGGAGTGATGTAGTTCTTGAACTCCGACATCGGGCTACACTAACGCACTGGAGCTTGAGGCGGGAGAAATCAGATGTGCGGTCGCTATGGATCCGAGATCAGCCCTGAGCAGCTCTCCCTGCTGCTCGACGTGCCCGAGGAGCAGTCCGCGCAGGTCATCGCTCGCTACAACATCGCCCCCACACAAGAGGCTCCGGTCGCCCGCCTCGCCGCCTCTGGCTCCCGCGAGCTGCGGATGCTGCGCTGGGGATTGGTGCCGTCCTGGTCGCGCGACGCCACGCGGGCGGCGCGCCTGATCAACGCCCGATCGGAGACCGTCGCTGAGAAGCCCTCCTACCGGGATGCTTATCGAGCGCGTCGATGCCTGGTGCCGGCTGATGGGTTCTATGAGTGGCGTCGCTCGGGCCGGTCTCGGCTGCCCATTCACTTTCAACGAAAGGGTGGCCTTCCGTTCGCCTTCGCCGGCCTGTGGGAGCGTTGGGGCTCTCCGGTCGATGGGGCGGATCTTCAGACCTTTACCGTCCTCACGACCACGGCCAACGAGCTGGTCGGGGAGGTTCATGATCGGATGCCGGTGATCCTCACCGAGGGCGCGCTGGATCGCTGGATGGATCCGAGGTCCTCGGAGCGAGCGCTGGCGGGTCTCTTACGACCCTATCCGGCCTCACAGATGGAGCGCTGGGAGGTGTCCATTCGCGTCAACGCGGTTGGGAACGATGATCCTCTGTGCCGGGCTCGGCAGCCGCTCCTCCTGTGAGAACCCGGTAGAGCCCGATGCGGAGCTGGGCGCCGTCGGGGTACATGGGATAGGCCAGATCGCCGTGGTTCTCCACGTCGCGCTCGATCACGGGCTCGAGCTTCCAGGTCTCTTTGAAGCGGGCGCACGACTCCACCATGGGGCTCCCTGAGGGCGGTGGCTCGTTCGTCTGTTCGTCACGAAGCGCCATGTAGCAGCGAACACCGAGGAGGGCGTAGGTTTCGCCCGAACAGACCGTTCGAGCGCCCTCAAGTTCACCCAGCCCCAGGAGCCGGACGGGGGCGTCTCTCCCGGTGAAGAGGTAGGAGGGCCAGACGCGAGGCGTCTTGCCTCGGGGAGGAGCGTCTCGGCTGTCCAGGGTGGCCAGACACACCCCTTCTCCCGAGATGGCGACCTCGGCCCCCCGGAGGAGGCGCTCCTCGCTCTCCGCGTTCGTGGGCGTATAGAGACTGGAGGTGATCAGGGGAACCTCGACCGCCCATCCCAGGCTGACGGCCACCAGGAGGCCGACCTTGGCCACACGACGCCAGGGTAGGCTGAGCAGCCGCTCGATCCCACCTGAGAGCCCGACGCCAGCGAGGACGACGAGCAGGGCGCACACGGGCGCGTGTACCCGTGGAATCGAGACCGCGGGGAGGTCGACACGCGTGAAGGCCATCCAGGCCAGGCCGACCACCAGGGTGCCTACGCCCAGGGCTCGGCTGCCCGACCACAGGCACGCCATCAGGGCCAGGGGCAGCGTCACCCAGGGGGTCCATTCAGCCAGGTCGGCGAAGGCGCGTACCGGATTCACGGCGTCCCCCATGAGCCGGCTGCTCAAGGAC
>CALCNF010000434.1 GCA_937897815.1 uncultured Pseudomonadota bacterium
GGAAGAATGGAGAACTTCGGGATCGTCAGGGGGCCGGTGTCGTCCAGCGCGTCTTCACCCACGTCTTGCTCAACGATGTCCGTGGTTCCGGACTCGGCGGACTCAACGTCGCACGCGCTCACGCTCGCGACCGCCACACACACGCCGAGCGCGCACGCGGCGCGCGCGCTGATATTTCGCAGACTAGCCATCCATGTCTGGCGCATCTTGCTCCCCCACTTGGGCCCATTCTCGATGTGGCTTCCCCTCTAGAAACCACCACTGTCCATGACTCTAGCAACCCGGAGGTACCCAGATCCACGGGAGGACCGAAGGTAGCGCATTGCAAGGGTATGGGAAAGCCCCTTACGGTGTCCCCATGAGCCCCATTGAACGAGACGCGCAACCAGCTGACTCCGAGCGCCCGATCTGGCGTTCGGCCGTCGCGGTTGTCCAGACCCTTCGCATCGCAGGCCACGAAGCGGTGTTCGCGGGCGGGTGCGTGCGCGACCAGGTGCTCGGTGACACACCCTACGATTACGACATCGCGACCTCGGCGACGCCCGATGAGGTGATCGCGCTCTTCGAACGGACCGTACCCGTGGGAGCGGCCTTCGGCGTCGTGCGTGTCCTCAGGGGTGAGCACGAGTTTGAGGTCGCGACCTTCCGGACGGAGGGGGGCTACAGCGACGGGAGGCGCCCGGACTCCGTCCAATGGGCCAGCGCTCGGGATGACGTTCTGCGGCGGGACTTCACCATCAACGGCCTGCTCTTCGACCCCCTGGAGGGCGAAGGCGCGGTCATTGACCATGTCGGGGGTCTAGAGGACCTCCGGGCAGGAGTGATCCGCGCCATCGGCGAGGCAGACGAGCGCTTCGAGGAGGACAAGCTCCGGCTGCTGCGAGCCGTGCGATTCGCGGCCCGCTTTGCGTTCTCCATCGAGGCGGACACCTGGACCGCCATCTGCAAGCGCGCCGACGAGATCATCGAGGTCAGCGTCGAGCGTATTCGGGACGAGCTGGAGCGTATGGGTACTCAGAGCGCCGTGGAGCCCGGATTCAGGCTGCTAGAGCGCTCGGGGCTGTGGCGCTCGGTCCTGCCCGAGGTTGAGCCGACCGACTCACTCTTCGATCGGATGGGCTCAGCAGAGCGCTTGAGTCCGGTAGCCACCTGGACCCTCATGTGCTCCGAGTTGGCCCCCCGAGACGCGCGAGGCGTCTGCCAGCGGATGAAGCTGTCATCTGCCACGGGAAGGCACGTCGAGGAAGCCGTCGAGATCCTGAGAGCGCTCCCGACCTATGACGCCCTCGACGTCGTCGCCAAGAAGCGTCTGATCCGCAGACCCGAGGCTCACACCGCGCTCGAGATCGCGACCCTGGGCTCAGGAGCCGCCGCGATGGATGGTCTCGCCTCAGCGCAGAGGGATGAGCGAGGCTGGAGCCGAGAAGACCTCCATCCGGAGACCCTGGTGACGGGCGCCGAGCTTATCGCCGCGGGGCGGAGCCCCGGGCCCAGCTTCAAGCGCGCGCTGGAGGCCGTGGAGGACGCCCAGCTGAGAGGTGAGTTCCTGAGCCGCGAGAGCGCTTTGGAGCTCGCACTTCGACACCTTGATGAGCCCTGATGAGCGGTCAGGGCGAGCACCTCCAGTCGCTTACGGCTCCCTGAGCCGCACCTCAAGAACCGAGGACAGCGCGGCGAAGAGCGGTATGGACCGTGCGCTCAGGAGCCGTGGGAGGCTGAAGCGAATCAACAACTGCCCCTCCTTTCGCTCGGTCTGAAGGCTCTGGGCGAGACCGTGAAGCGCCTCCATGAGGATCCCCTGACCGATCCGTGAGATCAGATCAGGCCGCTGGTCTGCGGTCTCCTGCAAGAACTCCCGCTGCAGCTCCATGATCCGTTTGGCTTCAGTCACGCCCTCGTTCAATCGCGTTAAAGAGGCCTCCGATCCGAGGGCCTTCAGCTCTCCCTGACTGGCCTCGTAGGTGCCCGCGACAACCTTGAGCCCCTCAGCGACTGACCTCTCCACGCGGGGAAACAGGGCCCGCAGGAGCCACGGGCCATCGCCGTAGAGCGCGACCTTCTCCTCGGGCAGTTCGGTCTGCGCCGCGCGAAAGGCCTGGAGGCGCTTCGTGCCCAAGAGCCTGTGTCGCTCGCCACGCGCCACCTTCCCCAGCAACGCGACCCCATCCTTGGGCGCGAGAAACACAATGCCATCCACCCTCGCCAGGAGAACGCCTTCAGCCAGCTCAATAGCAGGGACTCCCTCGATCCGAATATAGGGCCTCTTGAGCGAGCGCGTTCCCAGTTCGCCCAGGAGCGCTACACCGGTGTGCCCGTCCTCGGTCAGAAAGAGCGCGGCCGTCTCAGCGGCGAGAAGATCCACACCCGTGCGCTGGCTGGAGAGCTTCGACACCCGCTCACGCAGGGCCGCAGGGTCCTGGCCTGGATGGAGCGCTTCCTTGAGCGCGTCGTTCAGGACGTCGGCCACGGGCACGACCGCCAGCGCCACAGTGCTCGCGGGCAGGACCCGCTGGAGTTGGCCAAGCGTGCTCCGCTTCGCGGCGGAGGAGAAGGAGGTGACGAGTAGAAGCGCACACAGGACGCAAACGAACGCCCATCGAGCGTAGGCGATGTTCGAGGCTGTATGGAAAGCCCGGGGCATAAGTTTGCGGCCTCTGCTGTAGTACGAGAGGAGTTTCTGCAAGATGCTTGGAGAAATGGCCAGTTCAAACTTCCCGGAGGGAGTCGAGACATGATCACGCACCTGGATCGCCCGGCGACCACCTCGCTGCTGCTCGGCCTGATGCTGAGCTTCATGGGGCCCTATGCTTATGGACAGGCGGCTCCCGAGGGAGGGTTTCCCAGCTACGCTCCCCTCCTGAGCGCCGACGCTCCATGGCCCGATGATGGACGCGAGACGCTCCTCACGTTTGTGCACCTCACAGATCCCCACGTGGGCCGAAAGAGCGACGCTGAGGCGTTCGCGATCGCCATCGAGGCCATCGAGAGGCTCGATCCCCAGCCGGCCTTCGTGGTCATCACCGGGGATCTGACCGAGTCGTTTCGCCACGCTGAGGTCCTGTACCTGAAGAACCTCGTGGATCGCTTCACGCTCCCCGTCCTGCTCGTGCCTGGGAATCACGACGTCGGCTTCGACCCCACACCCGACACCATCGCGAAGTGGAACGCAGCCTTCCCCAAGTTCGCGACACCGTATCAGCGGGACTTCGGGCCCTTGCGGATCGTCGCCATGGACGCGCAGCTGTACAACGCGCGGCGGTCGAACAAGGAGGTCAACCGGATCGCTGACCGCCAATGGTGGGACATGATCAAGCTGCTGAAAGCCGCAAAACGTGAAGGTCGAAGGACGATCATGGCCTACCACATCCCCATCGTTCCCAACTTCTTCAGGCAGCGCGTCAGCGGAAGCTGGCGAACGGCGGACATGAAACGCATGCGTAAGGCGCTCTCCAGTAACGACGTCGAGGCCACGCTCACGGGTCACCTCCATCGGGACGAGACGTATCTCGAGGACAAGACCTGGATGCTGAACGCGCCGCCGATCTCCCTGAAGTACGAGCGCGAGCCGAGCTATCGGCTGTTTCGTGTCACGAGCTCCGGGCTGATGTTTCGCCAGGTCTATCTCACCGAGGAGGGCTCATCGCTCTCCTACCAGATGGACCTCCACGAGGGGCGCCCTGAGCGCGTCGATCAAGGGGTCGACGCCATGAGCGTCTCCGAGCTGCAGAGCCTCTGGGGCTATCGTTACGCTGGGGACGTGGGAACCGATCGGCTGTTCCGAGACCTGAACGTGAGCGCGTTCACGCGCTTCTTGAGAGATCCCTTCTCATTGCAACCGCAAGACGGACGCACGCGCTTTTTCCGGCAGGACGCTCGGCCCCGCTGACGGCTCCCCCCTCGAGGTACCCGCTCCCGCTACTCGTCCTCACACTCGTCGAGCTCGTCCACGATGGCCTCCAGGGCCTCCGTGAGCGCCGCTGCGTCCTTCGCCTGCACATGGGCCTCCAGGCCCGTACCGCCGTGCTGGGCTATGGTGTCGAGGAAGCTGGTGTCTCCACCGAAAGCGAAGCCGATCGGGTAGGTCCGGATGCCAGAGTCGTAGAACAGCGATTCGGTCGCGCTGATGAGATTGGCGTCACAGATCGCCGCGCTGGGCCAGCAGCCGGGCTCGCCGTCCGTAAGGAGGATCAAGGCTCCAGGGCTGCCCTCAAAGAAGTTGCCCGTGTGCTGCACGATACGATCCAGCATCGTCGTCAGGGGCGTGTTGCCCTCTGGGTACCAGTCCGTAAAGAGATTCAACAAGACGGAGTAGCTGTTGAGCACACCCAGCGGCAGGTGGGGAGCCGGCGGCCCCTTCTCCACGGGCCCATCGGTGGGCGGGAAGAATCGAACGCCATAACGGAACGAGCGGTTGCCGTGGATCACCTCACCGATGCTCTCCAGCACGGCGCCCCACTTCTCTCCCTTCATGCTGCCGGACCGGTCGACCAGGAACATGATGTTGGCCTGGCATTCCGCCGACACGCACGCGCCGAAGTTACACACCTCGTTCTCCGGGCAGCTCTGGGGCACACCGGCCCAGTCGCTCCCGTCTTCCATGCACTGATCAAAGGTCACCGCGTCGATGCAATCCGGGGCGCCAGCGACGCAGGGAGCGCTTCCCCACTCGCAGTGACCGATCTCCGGGTCGCAGACCTGGTAGGGACCGCAGTCATGCTGAGTGTACCCCTGCGGTGCGGTCGCATCGCAGGTCATTTGCGTGTTCTCGTCGAGGCAGAAGGACTCACCCGAGGGGCAATCCTCGCATCCACCGTCGAGACACAGGGTTCCCTCGGGGCAAGGTGAGATTGTCGACCAGCCGTCGCCGTCCTCCTTGCACTCCGTGAACGTCTGCTCGCTCGTGCACTCGACCGTGCCCGGGACGCAGACGGTGTCGACGCACGAGCCGATCTCCTCGGGGCACCCTTGCCCGAACTCGCAGGCGACCGCCGGAAGGTATCCGAAGCCGTCCGGCGCACAAGTCTCCATGGAGGCACCATCGTGGCAGCGAGTGGACCCCGGAATACAACCCACACATTCGCCCTGCAGACAGAGCCCTCCTTCGTCGCAGGGCACCTTCTCTGTGCTCCAATCCGTGCCGCTCTCGTGGCATTGCCGCCGCGCATCGGAGCCCGCGCAGGTCCAGGAGCCTGGCTCGCACGCGGTCAAGCCGCAGTAGCCGCTCACGGCCGAGCACACCTCATTGTCCCCGCACGCCTGGGGCAGGCCGTGTCCGGTTCCCGCCTCATCGCAGAACGCGCTCGTGTGCAGGTCCAGGCAGAAGCGCTCCGAGGGCGTGCACGAGAAGTCATCGCCGAGGTCCCAGGTCTCCTGCTGCTCTGCAGCACCTGCCTCATCCTCGGCAGACTCACCGGGTGAGGAGCCGCCGGAAGCGCAGGCCGAGAGCACCAGCGCAGACACGAGAACCAACACACCTCGAAAGCGAGTAAACTTCACTGCAACGAACCCCCAGCCTAATGGAATAGCCCCCAAGGCCTCCTCCCGTCAATGGAGAGGCGCGCTCGGCGTGTACCTGCGGGCGGGCGCGAGGAGGTCAGAGTCGCAGCGCCTTTGTGAGCGCCTCCACCACCTCCTCGGGGTCGGCTGAGTGCCGCTTGGGCTGATTGGCGCGGAGGCTAATCACGCCCGGTAGGCGACGCTCATGGTAGGCGACCTTGGTCTCCGTAAACTTGAGCGCGCTCGCCGTCGACACCACGACGGCCCGGTCACCGGGCCGGATCGTGTGCTTGTTCACGAGCTTCTCAAGGACCGCGAGCGCCACCGCCGTGTGCGGGCAGACGAACTGACCTGCGCGATCGGCCCGGGCCATGGTGTCGCACAGCTCACGCTCCGAGGCATGATCCACGATCCCGTCGCTGCCATCGATCGCTCGCATGGCCCGCTTGACCGAGACGGGGTCTCCAATTCGGATCGCCGTCGCGACGGTGTCTCCGGCGACGATCGGCTCATAGCTCTCCCACCCTTCCTCAAAGGCCCTGGCGAGGGGGTTGGCCTCCGACGCCTGAGCGACGACGAGCCGAGGCATACGGTTTGTGACACCCAGGTCCTGCATGAGCTTGAAGCCCTTATAGAGCGCGTAGACGTTGCCGAGATTGCCACCTGGAACCACGACCCAGTCGGGGACCTGCCAGTTGAGCTGCTGGGCGATCTCAAAGGCGACGGTCTTCTGGCCCTCGAGCCGCAGGCTGTTCATGGAGTTGGCCAGATAGATCGGCAAGCTCTCCACGACCTCCTGAATGAGCTTCATACAGCCATCAAAGTCCGTCTGAAGGCTCAGCACCTTTGAGCCATGAGAGAGAGGCTGGACCAGCTGTGCCGTCGAGATCTTGTCCTCAGGCAGGAAGACCACCGAGGGAATTCGAGCGGCCGCGCAATAGGCCGCTAGAGCCGCCGAGGTGTCTCCGGTCGACGCGCATCCCAAGGCCGCCACCTCGACACCGCTTCGACGCATGGCCTTCACCTGGCTCACGAGCACGGTCATGCCGAGGTCCTTGAACGAACCCGTGTGGCTCAATCCACACTGCTTGACGTACAGCTTCCCAAGGCCAAGCTCACGCCCCATCGAGCCCGCCTCGATCAGAGGTGAGTTGCCCTCCCCAAGGGAGACGATGTCTCGAGTCGCGATGTCGGGGAGCACCCATTCCTTCTTGCTCCACACCCCAGAGCCGCTCCCGTGACCGGCCCTCAGCGACGCGCTGTCGAACTGATCACGCCACTCGGAACCGCTCTTCTGCTTCAGAAGATCCACGTCGTGCTCGACGTCCAATAATCCCCCGCACTCCTCGCAACGGTAGATCACCTGATCGAGGGGGTAACGCACGCCTTCACAGCCATCGAAGCACACGTAGTGCGCCATGAATTCCTCCAAGAAGCACGTTCAGAGGGAAGGGTGAACGTCATCTTCTCGTTGACAGCATATCCTGGCTCGGTTAGGAAGCGCGAGCCCTGTTGGGCACATTTGAAACGCGGGAATAGCTCAGCTGGTAGAGCGCAACCTTGCCAAGGTTGAGGTCGCGGGTCCGAGTCCCGTTTCCCGCTCCAACGAAAAAACCTCGCAGTTCGCTGCGAGGTTTTTTTTTGCCTGAGGGACCACGGGTGTCGATCCAGATCCATGATCTCGCGACCGAGGGCGCGCACCGGGTATTGAAGATCCACCATGAAGGATCAGGGCTCCTGGCCTTCCTCGTGCTCGACGATCTGCGACTTGGCCCCGCCGCCGGCGGCGTCCGGACGCGCACCTACCCAGATGAGCGCGCCGCGCTGGCCGACGCGAGATCCCTGGCCAGCGCGATGACCCTGAAGTGTGCGATCAGCGGACTGAACGCCGGGGGTGGAAAGACCGTGGTTATGGCGCACCCACAGCTCCAGCGGCACGAAGCCTTCCGGCGCCTGGGTGAGGTCATCGAGTCCCTCGGCGGCTCCTATCGAACAGCTGGAGACGTTGGGACCACGCGCCAGGATCTGGAGACCATGGGCGAGGTCTGCTCCTGGGTTCACAGTGATGAATCGGACCTGGCGCGCTCGGTCGCCCGGGGAGTGCTCGCCGCTCTGCGCGGAGCGGCGGACGCTGTTCAGGCCCCCCTCTTGGCTCAGGAGCGCGCGGCGGTCCAGGGAGTCGGGAGCGTCGGCGCTGAGGTCGTCCGAAGCCTCGCGGCGGCTGGGGTGCGGGTGACCTTGAGCGACCTGGATGCGGAGCGCGCGAGGAGGGCCGCGGAGGCCACGGGAGCCACGGTGTGCCCGCCTGAGTCCATCTGGAGACAGGAGACTGAGCTCCTCATCCCCTGCGCCCTGGGGGGTGTGATCAGGCCCGAGCACGCCTCCCATCCCACCGCACGCCTGGTGTGTGGCGGCGCCAACAACGTTCTCTCCTCGCCCGAGGTCGAGCGAACGCTGACGAACGCGGGCCTCGTCTTCGTACCGGACTTCATCAGCTCGGCGGGGGGTGTCATCGACGGAATCGGTGAGACCGTGATGGGCCTCGATGATCGCGGCCCACTCATCGACGCCCTCCAGGAGACCGCCTACCGTGTGGTCGCCGAAGCGCGACGCTCCGGCGCGACGGCGTCCGAGGTCGCGAGGAGCGAAGCCCGCCGGCGCCTTGCTGGCAGCGGAAGCGGACGA
Organism: uncultured Pseudomonadota bacterium; assembly: GCA_937897815.1. Lineage (GTDB taxonomy): Bacteria > Myxococcota_A > UBA9042 > PHBI01 > CALCNF01 > CALCNF01. The sequence continues at coordinate 8,182 of CALCNF010000434.1, forward strand.
TAACGTGCCCTCTTCTGGAGGTGAGATCATGGCCATAGCCCTGAACGCTCTGTGCCCCTGCGGCTCGGGGAAGAAGTACAAACGCTGCTGCTACGTCGTCGACAGCGAGGCCAGCGTGGACCGCAAGGCGGGACTCCCCAAGATCATCGTGGGGGTCAGCCTGGTCGCGGGCGTCGGAGCCTACCTGTACACCAACGACCTTCGAACCGGCGTTCTCATCGCCATCGGGGGCTGCATGGTGGCGCTCGCGATCATCAGCTTCACGGATCCCCCACCTCCAAAGGCCGGCTCGGGCGACCCCGCCGGGATGAACTTCGGTCGGTAACGTGATCCGCGCACTAGGACACGCCCTGAGCCGATTTGCTCACCGCTGGGTCCCGGATCCGTTCGCCATCGCCCTGCTCCTGACGCTCTGCACTCTGCTGTTCGCCGTCCTGGGATCGGGGGCCGGTCCTCTGGAGATGATCGGGTACTGGGGTGGACGCTTGAAGGGAGACGAGCTCCTCGCCAAGGAGAGCGGCTTCTGGAAGCTCCTCACCTTCGCGATGCAGATGTGCCTGATCCTGGTCACGGGGCACGCGCTCGCCTCCTCCAAGCCCGTCTCGAGACTCGTGGCTCGGCTGGCGAACCTACCTCGCTCGCAGGGGCACGCAGTCGCGCTGACGGCGACCGTCGCCATGGCTTTCGCCTGGCTGAACTGGGGACTCGGCCTGATCGTCGGAGCGCTCCTCGCGAGAGAGGTGGCCGTAGCGTCA
>CALCNF010000435.1 GCA_937897815.1 uncultured Pseudomonadota bacterium
CGGCCGCCGAGGCGGCGCGGCGCGCGGCTGACGCGTACACCGCCCGCGATCCCTCAAAGCCCCGTTTCGTCCTCGGCGCCATCGGCCCGACGAACCGGACGGCGTCCATCTCCCCTGACGTGCAGGACCCGGGCGCGCGCGGCGTGACCTTCGACGAGCTCGTCGAGGCTTACGGAGAGCAGGCCCGAGGTCTGATCGCTGGTGGTGTCGACTGTCTGATCGTGGAGACCGTCTTCGACACGCTGAACTGCAAGGCGGCCCTGTTCGCCCTCACCGGAGTGGTAGAGGAGGCGGACCGGGACGTGCCGATCATGGTCTCCGGCACGATCACCGACGCCAGCGGCCGAACGCTCTCTGGGCAGACGCCGGAGGCCTTCTGGCTCTCCATCTCCCACGCGCCGCTCTTGAGCGTCGGACTGAACTGCGCTCTGGGCGCGACCGAGATGAGGCCCCACATCGAGGCGCTCTCGGCGGTCTCAACGACCTGGGTCACCTGCTATCCCAACGCTGGACTCCCGAACGCCTTCGGCGAGTACGACGAGACGCCAGAGGCCATGGCCAAGGTCGTCGAGGAGTTCGCCCGTTCGGGTCTCGTGAACATGGTCGGCGGCTGCTGCGGCACCACGCCAGAGCACGTCCGCCAGATGGAGCAGCGCGTCTCCGGGATGACGCCGCGGGTCCCCGTCGCGGGGCACGGCATGCCGGCGCTCTCGGGGCTTGAGCCCTTCGTACGAACCCCGGATATCGCCTTCGTGAACGTGGGCGAGCGGACCAACGTCTCGGGCTCCGCGCGCTTCGCGAAGCTGATCCGCGCCGATGACTACGAGACGGCCATCGACGTGGCGCGAGACCAGGTCGAGAGCGGGGCCCAGATCCTCGACGTCAACATGGACGACGGGCTCATCGACGGCGTCGCCGCCATGACCCGCTTCCTGAACCTCCTCGCGGCCGAGCCCGACATCGTCCGGATCCCGGTGATGATCGACTCCTCGGACTTTGAGGTCCTTGAGGCCGGGCTGAAGTGCCTCCAGGGCAAGTGCGTCGTGAACTCCTTGAGCCTCAAGGACGGCGAGGCCCTCTTCCTGGAGCGGGCCCGGCTGGTTCGTCGCTACGGAGCGGCGGTGGTCGTGATGGCCTTTGACGAGCAGGGGCAGGCCGACACCTACGAGCGGCGCGTGGAGATCGCGACGCGCGCGGTGAACCTCCTCGTGAGCGAGGTCGGGTTTCCGCCCGAGGACATCATCCTCGACCCGAACGTCCTGACCGTGGCGACGGGCATGGCAGAGCATGACAGCTACGCCCGAGACTTCATCGAATCGACGCGAACCCTCAAGGAGCGGTTCCCCGCCGTCCAGATCAGCGGCGGCATCAGCAACGTGAGCTTCTCGTTCCGCGGGAATGGGGTCGTACGCGAGGCGATGCACGCGGCCTTTCTCTATCACGGCATCCAGGCCGGCCTGGACATGGGCATCGTGAACGCGGGCCGGATCCCGGTGTACGACGACATCGACGAGACTCTCCTCGAGCACGTCGAGGATGTGCTCCTGGAGCGACGCGACGGCGCCACCGACCGGCTCCTGAAGCTCGCCGAGGAGCGCTCCAGCGCAGGAAGCGGCATCAAACGTGAGAAGAACGAAGCCTGGCGAACAGGAACCGTCGAGGAGCGCCTGGCCCACGCGCTGATCCACGGGATCGACGGCCACGTGGAGGCGGACACCGAGGAGGCGCTCGCCGCGCTGGGCAGACCTCTCGACGTGATCGAAGGCCCGCTTATGGACGGGATGAACGAGGTCGGAGATCGGTTCGGCTCGGGCCGTATGTTCCTGCCGCAGGTCGTCAAGAGCGCGAGGGTCATGAAGAAGGCCGTCGCCTGGCTGGAGCCCTATATGGAGGCCGAGCGCGTCGCCTCTGGAGCCGCCTCTCGAGGCCGCGTCCTCCTCGCGACCGTCAAGGGTGATGTCCACGACATCGGAAAGAACATCGTGGGGGTCGTGCTCTCATGCAACGGGTATGAGGTCATTGACCTGGGCGTCATGGTCCAATGCGAGACCATCTTGAAGCAGGCGCGCGAGGTCAACGCGGACATCATCGGCCTCAGCGGCCTGATCACCCCGTCCCTGCGCGAGATGGTCCACGTGGCGACCGAGCTTCAGCGCCAGGGCTTTGAGACACCGCTGCTCATCGGCGGCGCCACGACCTCCAAGGCCCACACGGCTCTCAAGGTCGATCCCGCGTATGACCGTATTGTCGCCCATGTGCTCGACGCGTCGCGCGCGGTTCCTGCCGTCGGTGCCCTGATGAACCCCGAGACGCGACCGGAGCGTGGAGTCGAGCTGGCCCAGGAGTACGAGCGGGTGCGACAGCGGAGGGCCGACCGTGAGGGGCCGCAGCTGATCTCGCTCGCCGAGGCGCGAATGAACAGTCAGCCGGCCAC
>CALCNF010000436.1 GCA_937897815.1 uncultured Pseudomonadota bacterium
CTCCTTCGCACTCGGGATCTTGGGCTGGTCGACCACGCGCAGCAACTTCTCCGGCGCCGATCCCGGCTTGCCTTTCTGGCTCTTGGACCAGCTCAGCTCGCGCGCGTCCGTGTCGATCCAGAACCATCGATCGTTCTTCTTCTTTCCGGATGCGAAGTACCGCGCCATGCGCGTGCGCGTGCCGAGCAAGTCCTTTGGGTCTGCTGGTTCCGGCTCGGGCTCCGGCTCCGGCTCCGGCTCATCGATAAGCTCAGGTGGGAAGCACCCGCCGGTCACGTTCCCGTAGGAGAAGCAGACCTCGCCTTCGGGGCAGGTCGAGTCATCCCCAACCGTGCACAAGACGGTGCAGACCTTCTTGGACTCATCGGGCAGCGGCAGGCAGAGCATGCCGCCGGTGCAGACCTCAGAGGAGACGCAGCCATCGGTCCCGGGCTTCTTGATCTCTCCGTCCTCGGGAAGACAGGCCCCGTACTGGGGGTAGCTCACGAAGGGCTCGCAGTAGAACTCGTCAGGACAGTTGTCATTGGCCGGCTGGCAGTAGCCGGTGCAGATCGCCGAATCCAACCAGGGCTGGCAGTACAGTTCATCGACGCATGAGGCGTCGGTCGTGCACTCCTCGCCGAGCTGGCTCGTGTTCTCCGGGTAGAGATCGAGCGTCGAGCAGGTCCCATCCGACCCACACTGGTAGGAGCCCGCGTAGAAGTCATCCCCGCCCTGGTCCTGGTCGAGGATCATGGGGCACTCCTCGTCGGACGTGCACGCCCAGGGCTGGACCTTGGGGTAGAGAAAACACACCCCGAGGATGTCGTCTTCCTCAAGAGACCGGCTCTTGAGCCCGCCCGAGATGTTCGGCGCCATGGTCGGCGGCTGGTTCCAGGAGTAGGGGCCGATGTTGTGCTGCATGCCGAACATATGACCGATCTCATGGACGGCCACGGACTCAAGATCCGTCCCGCCGTTCCCGTTCACGGTCCACTTCAGGTGCAGACCATTGAAGGCGATATCGGCCTCATAGAGCTCGCCGTTTCCGTAGATCATCGGCGCGCACACGCCGAGGACATAGTTCCCGAGCTGCCAGGCGTTGTCCTCGAGCCACACGAGCTCGTTCTTCCCGTTGGGTCCATTGCCGGCCAAGAGCACCGTATTGGGGTTGGGGACGTCTCCCTGAGGCTCGAAAAACAGATCGGTGCACTCGGCCTCCATCCAGGACTCAAAGCCGTTCGTGACCGCCTGGAGCGACGCCTCGCTCGTCAGGTTATCCGAACCCGCATACTGGATATAGAAGGGGATGTAGTGCTCGGCCCACCGAACGGGGTTGCCGCCCGCCACGCGGACGCTGAAGGCCAGGGCCTCAACGGCGACCAGGACGATCACGGACAAGGTCGCGAGTGTGGAGAACCACGGTGGGAGGCTTCTTCTCATGGGCCCGGAGGCTACCACAAGCCAGGCCCGGATCGATCGCGTGCGGGGTTCGGAATCAGAAACCAGGCGCACTCAGGGGCGAGCGCCAGGACCCTAGAAGCGGTATTGAGCCGCCACGCGCACCGTGTGATTGAGCACTCCGTCTGCCTGGTCGGTCGCCTCGATGTTCTCCCGATCGTAGAGGAGGCTCAGGAGACCGATGTTCTTGTAGATGTAGAGATGGGTGGCGAACCGGAAGCGGTCCGTGTCCCGAATCTTCTTCAGATCGGTCTCAAACGTCTCGGGGATGTCCTCGTAAGGCTCCGCTTTGAACTCGCCATAATCGAAAGCGACCATGAGCCACTCGGGGACAGCCAGGAACCCAAAGGTGATGTTGTAGGCGTTCTGGAAGCTCACGAACTCCTGCTCCCACTTCATGTAGCTCTCGGCCGAGAGCACGAGGCGTCCCGCTCGGATGTAGAGCCTTCCGTTGGCGGCGGGGAAGCGCTCCTGGGCTCTCTGGTCGTACTTGGCGCCGAGACGCAGGTTCACGGCGAGAGGAGCCGGCGTGTAGAGGAACATCGAGTCAAATCGACCCAGGTACCCGACGAGGTTCGCGCTCACGAGACCACCGACAGACCACGTGTAGCGATGGTTGTCATAGGTGAAATAACGGCCACCGATGTTGCCCGCCCAGCGGCCCGAACCACCACCGTAATAGAGCCGATAGTTCCACATCGCCGGGCGGTTCATGGCCTCATTTAAGAACCCAATTGGTCCCCCGAACTCCAGGGCCGCGCCGTTGCCCTGCTGAAAGGCGTTGATCATGTAGTAGGCCGGGTCGAGCAGGAGCTGTTTGCCGCTCGAGATCACGTTCGTATCGGTGATCCCGCCACCGCCAGAGTTCAGCTGCACGTAGTGGCCCTCACCCAGGGGGAGCTGGAACATGGCCCAGGTCACCCGTGGAGTCTTCTCGGCCCTCATGCTCACGAGATAGAAGGAGTTGGCGATGTTGGGGATCGGACCGAACGAGCGGAGCTGCAGCTTGTTAAACAGCGTGTCGTGGGTCTCGCTCTCCAAGTCATAGGCGTGATCCACGCGGCTCACGATGGAGAAGCGCATCTTGGGCGCCCCGCGGCAGATCAGAACGTCGGGGCCGAAGCGGCAGCCCACGTCCTCACAGTCCACCTTGCCGTCGCCATCGTTGTCGATGCCGTCCGAGCACTCCAGGTCGCTCTGCTCTCCGACGATATCTCCACCCTGACCCGCCAGAGAGCCGATCTTCCAATCGCTCGAGCCGCCCGAGGCGCTCGCGCTGGGCTGAGCCTGAGGGATCGTTCCGGCGAGATCCCATGAGCCCAAGCACACGGAGATCCCAGCACCCGAGCAGGCCGTGTCGTCGCAGTCCACGTGCCCATTCTTGTCATTGTCGACCCAGTCCGAGCACCGCTCATTGGTGTTCTCAGGATCACCGTCTGGCTGGCAGTTGGGCGCCTCGGCACAGTCCTTGTCGGCGCAATCGACGAGCTGGTCTCCATCGTTGTCGCCGCGGTCATCACAGACGGTCTCCTGGGCTGGCGGCTCCGCCAGAGCCGGGAGTGCCAAGAGGGCCAGAGCCAGGGCCATGGGCAGGATCAATCCTCGCATCGTCATCTCCATCATTCACACACTCTCGGGCCCTCGCAGACCGTCACGAGAGGGTTCCAGGCGCAGTCGAAGTCATCGCAGTCGGTGTAGCCATCGCTGTCACCGTCTTTGCCATCGGAGCAGGCGAAGTTCGCTGCGGTCTGCTTATCTGCGTTGCAGTTGGGCTCCTCAGAGAAGCTGCAGGCGTCCACAAGCGGGACGTCGGGCGTTGAGCCGGCCACCGGCCGGTAGAGGCTCTCCTGGCACAAGCCGCGGACCAGGGGGTTGGCCGAGGCCGAGCACCCGAAGTCTCCGCAGTCGGTGTAGCCGTTGCCGTCGTTGTCGATCCCGTCCGAGCAGGCGACCTCGTCCTCCTCACTCTGGCCCGCGCAGTGCTCGATGAGCGCGGGCTCCAGATCGGTCGGGCAGTCGTAATCTTTGCAGTCGGTGTAGCCATCGCCATCGTTATCGAGTCCATCCATACAGAGCTCGACCGTGTTCTCTTCGACACCGGAGCCACACTCGAAGTCCTCGCAATCGAAGTCCGCGCAGTCCGTAAAGCCGTCACCGTCGTTGTCCACACCATCCGTGCAGAGCTCTTGGGTGTTCTCTACGCCACCCCCTGCCGCTGGCGCGTCCTCACACAGCGCCAGGACGTCCGCGTCGTCAGACATGGAGCACGAGAAGTCCTCGCAGTCTGTGAAGCTGTTCCCGTCGTTGTCGATCCCGTCCGAGCAGGCCTCCACGGTGACCTCGCACACGGCCAGGACCGCTGGATCGGAGGACTTCGAGCACGAGAAGTCCGCGCAATCCGTGTAGCCATTTCCGTCGTTGTCCCCGCCATCCGAGCAGGCCTCAGGGGTGTCTTCGGGGCCCTCGACGATGGGCGCTGAGGGTTCTGTTGGCTCGACCCAGCCATCGCAGACCGTCACGAACATCCCCATCTTGCAGCCGAAATCCGCGCAATCGGCGAAGCCGTTTTGATCGTTATCGAGACCGTCGGAGCACTGCTCGTCGCTGAACTCTCCGCTGCAGCAGTTCTCCAAGACGTTCCGGCAGTCGGCGTCTCCGCAGTCAAACTGTCCGTCCTGGTCGTTGTCGATCTGATCGAAGCACGTGCCCGGTGGGCCCTCAGCCTCGAACACGGGGATGTTCGGGACCTGCTCGCCACAGTGCGTCGAGACCGCGAGGCAGTCCGGATCGTCACAGTCGATGGCGCCGTCCTGGTCGTTGTCGATCTGGTCCGAGCACGACCGGTCATCGGCCTCATAGCCGAAGGGCGGATAGAGAGCCGCGGGGGCCTCTGCGCAGCCACCGAGGAGCGCCTGCGCCACAAAGAGCGCGCTCAGGAAAGGCCACCTCATCGTAGACACTTCGCTCGGTCGTTGCCGTGCCATCGCTTAAAGGGGACATAGATCATGCAGCTCTGGATCTCCCCTCGCTCAAAGACGATATGTCCGGCCTCCTCAAGCTCCTTGAGCACGGTCCGGAAGGTCTCTCGCATCTCCTTAGGCACCCAATGAGCGATCGAGCCGGTCATCCCATAGACCTCAAGGAGGACACCGAAATGTCTGGCTGGCCGAAACCAGGACTCGGTCACCAGGAACGGCGCGATCCTTGGATCCGCTCTGATCGCCTGTGCCGCCTTCTTAATCCCCATCTCGTCCATCTTCACGCCGTACAGGCAGACCTCTTCACACTCTTTGAGCTGTCGAGTGTGTCGCCACTTCTCAGAGTGGCCATCTCTCGTGCTGACGATTCGGTTGTACGCGGTGGGTTTGTCCGGGCGCTCATCGATGGAGTGAAGCGAGGTGATGATCCAGCGCGGAACACCCTGGGACCAGAGCCCTCGGCCCGCCTCCTGGGCCTCTCGCTGCGCCTCCAAGAGCCGGTCGGATGCCGGCTCAGCCGTGACGGTCATCGCGTGGGCGAGCCCCTTACGAACGAGCGCCTCTCGAAGGTCCGGGCACTCAAAGAGCGCACGACCATAGGTGTCTTTCTCCAACTCAGAGTTGCAGGTCCAGGTCCCCCGGCGACCAAAGAGCGTGGCCATCTTGGCGATGACGTACATCTCCTTGGCGCTCGCCGCCCCCCAGCGATGAACAGGGCCGTGGCTCTCCAGGGTGTTGAAGCCCGCCAGGCGAGCCCGGGTCCCCGAGAGCCCCCCCTCGAGGACGCGAAAGGAGTCTCCATCGTTGAAGAACACCGGCATCGGCTTGCCGTTGACCATGACCAGGGTCTTGGCTTCAGCCCGCGCATCAGGGGCGCTGGCGATGAGCAAGATGAGGGCAGCGAGCAGGGCGCGCATGGTTCTCCCAGGTCGTAAAATCGCGCGGAGGGTAGGCGCTCGCGCCCGCCCCTGTAAAGGAGTAAGCTGCGCCCCGATGATTCGAGTCCTCCTGTTCGCGTTCGCGCTGCTGCTCACCGCCTGTGACGGGGGAGAGTCCTCGGATGCGTCTGGAAATGAGCCAGACAACGGACCTGTGGTCTTCACCGACCCCGTGGGCGTCGTCAGCGTGCTCGACGGAGACACCCTGCTGGTGGCTCGGGGTGGCTCGACCTTCAAGGTGCGCCTTCGAGGCATCGACTGCCCAGAGATGAACGCAGACAGCCCGGCCGAACCAGAGCCCTACGCCGAGGACGCTCGCTCCTTCGCGCTTCAGCGCGCAGGTCTCGAGGTCGGGCTGGAGTATGACGCGGCCTGCGAGCCCGATCCGACCCCGCCCTGCCTGGACACTTACGACCGGTCTCTCGCCTACGTTCGTATGAGCGACGGGGGCGACCTGGGCGAAGAGCTCGTGCGGCTCGGGCTCGCGAAGCTGCTCGTCTTCGACGACCAGCCCTTCGATCGCCTCGATGACTACGTCGCGGCCCAGACCGAAGCCCAGACGAGCGGCCTGGGCATCTGGGCCGACTGACTAGAACTCGCCGTACACCTCAGGCCAGACGAGGGGGTCGCCCTCTTCGTTGAGGATCGACGTGATCTCCCCGCTGGGCCAGCTCACCGTGGCGACCTCCCAGAGGTCGTGGTTCTTCAAAGGCAACGAGGCCTCATAGAGGAGCTGCCCCCCGATGAGAATGGACACCGTGGCCTGGGTGGGGCCCTGGCCGTTGTCGTTCCACGCGTGAACACCGATCCGGTAGGTCAGGCCGTCCTCCGGCTGGTCGAGCAAGGCGCGCTCGCTCCCCTCGCCGTCGATGGAGTCGAGCTCGAGGACAGGGTCGTCCGCGACGCCCGGGTCGAACGAGCCCCAGCTCGGCGCCGGATTGAACCAAAAACAATCGAAGGGCATGTCGAACCAGTCCACGGCGAAGGGGTGTCGAAGATGAAGATCGAGGTCGACGAAGGTGGCGCCCGTGCCCTCGCCTGGTTCCGGGCTCACCGGGGAAGACCAGGCGAGGCGGACCTCCAGGCCTGGCAAAACCTCGGATACGTCGGCGTCGACAGACACCTCCGATGCGTCCTCCGGGGACGCGTCCTCAAGAACCGGCGTGTCCGCTGCGGTCTCCACATCAAAGACCTCAGGCCAGGCGTCTGGCGAAGAGCGCTCCCAGTCCCCAGGGACATCCGTGGTGGGGACGACGTCACCGGTGGTGTCACCGGCGGTGTCGCTGGTGACGTCGAGCGTCTCAGAGGGCTCACTCGAGGAGGCGTCTGAGGCTCCACAGGCGGCCAGAGGGCTCGTGAGCGCCGTCAGGCATCCGAGCAGAAATACGGTTCGATTGGCGATCATGATGCTCTCCAGTAGCGCGCTGCACCCCTCTTCTTCAGGGTTGGTCCGCGCGGTCTGGATCCGTCACTGTTTCTTCGTGAGCTTCGCTCAGGGGAGCTTGACCGTCCCTGCCGAGGCGGCGCCCTCGGTGACCCACTGGAAGTTGTCGAGGATCACGGCCGAGTCATAGGCCCCGTCGGTCCCGTCGTGGAGATGGAACGTGAGGGTGAAGACCTCACCTCCGAAGACCGGCCAGGAGGTGCGCATCCACCCGGTCGAGCTGGCGCCATCGGCGCACGTGAAGCCCGTCCCCGAGACGTCCGTGTCCACCGCCGGGCAGACCTCCTGGAAGGCCGAGTGAGGCGACACGTGGCACCAGAGCTCGCCGTCCTTCTCCTCCTCGAAGTACTCCCCAGGATCGATGCAAGGCGTGTGGTTGATGATCTCGGTCTGGCCTCCCGTAGAGAAGGAG
>CALCNF010000437.1 GCA_937897815.1 uncultured Pseudomonadota bacterium
CGCGGAGATCGGCGGTGCTGAAGTCCAGCCCTTCGATGTGAGCCCCGGTGAAGTTAGCGGTGGGGGCGAAGAGCCGCGTGACGTCGGCCTCGCGGAGGTCCGCTTCAAGGAGCTGAGCGCCTTGGAGGTCGGCCTCGATGAGATTGGCTCCTCTGAAGTTGGCCCGACTCAGGTCTCCACGGGTGATACGGCAACCCTCAAGGTTCGCGCCCTCCAGGTTTGCACCTGAGAGGTCCGCCGCGATCAAGTTGATGAACTTCATGTGCGCCTCGACGAGGCGCGCTCCCACCAGCCGTGCGCCGCGCCCATTGCCGCTGGGTAGGTTGGCGTCGCTGAGATCGGCGCCCTCAAAGTTGGCCTCGTGAAAGTAGGCGCCGCGGAAGTTCGCGTTCACCAGGCAGGCGCCGCTCAGGTTCGCCTCTTCAAGATTCGCCGAACGAAGCCAGGCCCCTCGGAGGTCAGCGCCTGAAAGATCCGCGTCTTCCAGGTCCGCGTCTTCGAGGTTCACGTCCCGCAGGTCGACTCCCGCGAGCTCGGCGCCGCCGAGCTCAGCGTGTTGAAAGTGTCGCTCGCCCGCAGCGTAGCGCTCCATGAGCTCGCTGGCGCTGGTGGGGGGCTCGTAGTCGGCGGGCGCCGGAGCGGGTTCAAACTCACGATGCACTGGGTCGCTCCTCCTGGGTCGGCGTCGCGTCCGCGACCTCCGCGTCACCTTCTTCCTCACCCAGCACCCGACGGGTCTGGCTGAGGTCGATCAGGGGCAAGAGGAGGATTAAGCAGAGGTTGGCCGAGCCAATGATGATGAAGAGGGTGTCGGTCGCGAGGGCATCGGAGAGCCCGGGCGCGAGCCAGTTTCCCATGACGGTCGATAGGTTCAGCATGGCCATGTAGGCCGTGAACTGACTCGCGGCGACTCGGGGCCATGAGATGTCCATGCAGACCGCGAAGATCACGACCTGAAGCAGAGAGGTGCACGTGGGCAGCGCCACGAGATAGATCGTCCCGATGGTCCGGTTGTCCCATTGCTCGGAGAGCAGGCCGAAGCCGATCAAGATCAGGCTGGCCATCGCGGTGGCCACCGCCATGATCTGCAGCCGTCCGAAGTGCGCCAGCAGGAAACCGCCGAGGAGCGCTCCGCCGATGGCGAGGAGAACCCCGTACCCTCCAGCGACCGCCGAATACTCTTCGGTCGTCCAGCCGAGCTCTTGAACGAAGAGCCCGGGCGCGACCACGCCGGCGACGCCGGCCGCCGTCTGCACCAGGACCATGAGGAGCGCGCCGATGCGCGTCGAACGTAAGCTGAAGGCTCGGCCCAGGTCGCGCACCAGTCCAGAGGTGCTCTGTGTCTCTTCTGCCTGAACCTCCTCCGTGCCCCCTCCGGGAGACCAGGGGAAGAGCCGCTCACCGGGGCGCTCTCGAATCAGGAGGGGAAACAGCATGATCAGGAGCAAGAGGACGACCTGCAGGACCAGGGTGCCCTTGAGGCCCACGGCCGCCAGCACGAACCCGGTTCCCGCGCCGCCGATGCCCAGGCCGACCCACTTGGCGGCCCACATGTAGCCATTGACCTTGCCTCGCTCTTCGTCATCCAGGAGGTCGACCGCGAGCGCGTCGACGGCGACGTCCTGGAGCGCATTGAAGCAGTTGTGGAGAAAGACCATCCACGCGAGCAGATGGACGTTCTCCGCGAGATCGTCGATGGCGAGCATGGCCAGAAGCGTCAGGGCCATCATCGCCTCGGCGAGGATGATCCAGGGACGCCTTCGCCCCAAACTTGGCCAGGTGAAGCGGTCGATGACCGGGCCCCAGAGGAACTTCAGGACCCAGGGCAGGGTGGTGAAGGCCATAATCTCCGCCACCGCTGCTGTCTCCAGGCCCTGGGACGCCAGGTGCGCGACCAGGGTGACGAGGACGAAGCCGTAGGGCACGCCCTGGGCCAGGTACAGGGCGCAGAGCGTGGCTGTACGGAGACCGGAGCGGTTGGAGAGGGCAGGTCCCTGGGGGGCGGTCAAGGTCACGGGACGAGACTACTTCAGGATGAACCGAATTCCGAGGTCACTCAGGGCGCTCGCTTATAGCTCCGACAGGCTCAGCCCAGCTGGATAGCCGTAGGAGACGTCCTTGTCATACCCGATCACTGTCACGCCCGCGGGCGCCGTAGACGTCAGGTGGTGGACTCCCGCGTCGACAGGAATGGTGGCCACGACGTAGCCAGTCTCCCCCAACGGGGTGAAGGTCTCGCTCGGGATCAGCGCGTCATCCAGGGTGACGTTCGATTGGGCGCTCACCACCACGGTCACGTAGTTCGCGACGTAGTGATTGGGGACCAGGAAGAGCATCTCGCTTCGGTACTGGGCCACCGGAGGTACGAGGATCATGGCCGGATCGCCGAGCGGCTGGCACGCACAGGTGACCGGATCAAAGCACGTGCAGGTGTGGCCCGCGGGACATCCCTCTTGCTGACCCTCCACCTCGCACACAGGCGGGAAGCAGCCCAGCAGACCGAAGTCTACGAGCTTGCAGTCGTAGCCCTCATGACAGTCGGCATCGACCTCGCATTCGGAGAGCTGGGGGGTGCTCACGACCTCCTGGGCGCTCGCCAGAACCTGCGCCACGAGGATCGGCTTATCGCCGGAGATCAACAGGTCCTCGTAGCTGGTGAACTGGAAGACCTGGCCTTTGTGCAGCACCACCGGGTCCGGGCCCGGAGTGAAGGTGATGGAGGTGTCATCCTCGCTCGCGAGGACACGCCAGTAGTCAGGCTCGAGTCCGCGCACCGGGGATCTCGGCGCGACGACCGTCTGGCCCCAGGTGTGGACCGGATACAGCTGCTGCTCAAGGTGGTCGGTGCAGCACTTATCGCTGGACGCCGCGCTCGTGTGTCCGCCGTAGACGCCCACAGGTTTGTCGCTCAGGATCTGCGTGCCCGTGAGGTCGCCACCGGGCTGGTCTGTCATGATGTTCAGCACCTGGTAGGGCTGCATGGTGACCGTGACCTCCTCACCGGGGAGCATCGCGTCGACTCCCGGGCCTGC
>CALCNF010000438.1 GCA_937897815.1 uncultured Pseudomonadota bacterium
CCAGGGTGATGCCACCAGCCGGGTGGATCCTTCGAAAGGCCTGAACGTCCTTGAAGTAGCCCAGGCGGTAGACTCGCTTGATGTCGTCGCTGAGTCGCTGGGCGTCCACGGACTGACCCACCTGGGTGTAGATTCGTGATCGAATGGAGGCGGGGTCGACCCGCCGTGTCCCCTCGACCTCGACCTGCCGCACCGTGGGCGCCAGCGACTGGGCTGCCGCATGGGGACCGCATAGAAGGCTCGCCACGACCAGCAGGGCGAACGCCGCTCTCTTCACGCCAACGCTCATGCTACAGACTCCCCGCGTGACGGAAGAAACGACTCGGGCGCCTCATCATCCGTTAGCTCTCGTACGCCGCCCCCCTGCATGAGCAGGTGGCGCTCCATGAGCCAGGCCAGCTCGATGTTGTGGGTGACGACCACGAAGGCCGTTCCCGTTCGTTCGTTCAGTTGTCCAAGCAGCTCGTGAATCTCGCTCGACGTGCGGCTGTCCAGGTTCCCAGTCGGTTCATCAGCGAACACCACTTCAGGCTCCATAACGAGCGCTCGAGCGATGGCCACCCGCTGCTGCTCGCCACCCGACAGCTCTCCCGGCTTGTGCACCCTGCGGTCCGCGAGACCGACGGCCTCCAGAAGGGGCAGCGCTCGCTGCTGGGCCTCCTTGCGACTCACACCGGCGATGAGCGCGGGGAGCATGACGTTGTCCAGGGCGGAGAACTCGGCGAGGAGGTGGTGGAACTGGAAGATGAAGCCGATGGTTCGGTTTCTGAAGTCGGCGAGGGCGGCGCTGCTCAACTCCCCCATCACCTGATCCCCGTAGGAGATCGCTCCCGCGGTGGGCTCATCCAGGGTCCCGAGGATGTGCAAGAGCGTGGACTTGCCGACACCCGAGTGGCCGACGATCGAGACCATCTCGCCCCGGGCGATGTCGAGGTCGACACCTCGCAGCACGTGCAGCACTCGCTCATCCTCGCCCTCGCCGCCAGGCATACGGTAGGTCTTCGTGAGCCCTCTGCAGCTCAGGAGGGTGGAGTTCTTCGTCCTATCCATGACGCAGCCCCTCCACAGCCTTGAGCGCGCTCGCCTCTCGAGAGGGGTAGAGGGTGGCCAGGACGCAGATCAGGAACGCGGCCAGGCCTACGATGGCGACCTCGGCCAGGTCCATGGCCACCGGCAGGCGAGAGATGTAGTACTCCTGAGGCAGCGGGATCCCGAGGTGCTCGATGGCCAGGCAGGTTCCTATGCCGAGCGTGAGCCCTGAGGCGCTGCCGATGGCGCCGATCACCGAGCCGATGAGCAGGAAGGTCTTCACGATGGTCTGGTCGGCCGCGCCGAGGGCCTTGAACACCGCGATCTCTCGAGCTTTCTCAACGATCAGCATCACCAGTGAGCTCACGATGAGCAGGCTGGCGACGAGGATGATGAAGCCGAGGACGATAAACATCACGATGCGCTCCAGCTGCAGCGCGGCGAACAGACTCTTGTTTCGCTGTTGCCAGTCCGTGACCTTCGCTGCCACGGTCGAGCTCTCGATCATGGCTTGAATCTTCGCGGTCGATGATTGCGTGAGGGCGGCGTCCTCGAGGCGGACCTCGATCTGATTGACCGCCGCGTCGAAGTTGAAGAAGCGCTGAGCGTCGTCGATGGCCATGTACGCAAGCTTCTGGTCGTACTCGTACATCCCGGTCGCGAAGATCCCCGCGACTCGGTAGCTTCGAAGCTTCGGGCGGAGGCCGGTGGGGCCGATGTCGCCATCGGGGGAGATGACTCGAACCTGTTGGCCGACGTCTACGGAGAGGCTGTTGGCCAGCTCGACTCCGAGAACGACCGTGGGAAGTAGGTCGACGTCGGCCGCCTCTGTGGAGCCCCCCTGGCTCGGCGCGTCCAGGCCATCGAGGAGCTGGTGGGTTGGTGGTGGGTAGCGAAGCCGGTCGCTTGGCACCTGCTCGGGCTCGTCGAGCCAGCGCAGGTCGCCCGCCTGCATGCGCCCGCGGAGCTGCTCCGAGGCGATGAGGTCGCTCGCGCGCATCCCCTTGACCATCACGTTGACGGCGATGTTGGAACCCGAGGCCATCATCACCTCTCCGCCGACGAAGGCGTGGGTCTCGGCGACGTTGGGCAGGTCGCGGATCGGATCGGCGAGGGCATAGCCATCTCCGAGGTCGCTGCTCGCGTCAGCGGGCTGGATCACGACGTGGGCGTTCGTTCGCAGGATCTTCTCACGCAGATCGCTCTCGAAGCCGTGCATCACGCTCAAGACGACCACCAGGGCCCAGACCCCGATGGAGACACCCACGATGCTGATGAACGTCGGCAGCGTGACCGCCGTACGTGTTCGCATCCTGGGGATCGGCGCGTGGGTCGGGCGCTCCGGGATCAAGCCCGGCGCCGCGAGCACCACGACCAGCCCCCCGAGGGAGGCGCAGGCGAGCTGCAGCGTTCGAGCGAACCACGGACTCAGGCTCTCCGCGACGGTGTTCCAAGCCGGGACCAACTCAAGGCACAGGGCCCCGATGATCAGCGCGATTCCTGCGAGGACCCGCGAGACAGCCTGACTTCGAGATTGGGTTCGAGTCTCCCAGACCAGGGTGCGCCATCGCGACCGAGCGTCAGGACGTACACGCTGACTTCGGAGGAGCGTCCAGCCGACAAAGAGCGAGAACCGGCTCTCGATCCAGCGCCTTCCGAGGGCGCCGAACGCGACGAGGTAGATCACCGTGAACAGGCTGGAGACCAGGATCACTGCGAGAATGACCCCCACGAGCTGGGCGCCCACGAATCCATAGAACTGGCCTTCGGGCGTGAGCGTGGCGTTCACCCCCAGCACCAGGCAGATCAGGAACGCGAGGGCGATCCCGCTATGGAGCAGTCGTTGCAAGCGTTCTTCCCTACTCGGGCCTCATATGGGGGAACAGGATGACCTCACGGATCGTCTTGCGATTGGTCATGAGCATCACGAGACGGTCGACACCGATGCCCTCACCCGCCGTCGGCGGTAAGCCAATCTCGAGGGCACGGACGTAGTCCAGGTCCATGAACATGGCCTCCTTGTCGCCGGCGTCGCGCGCGGCGACCTGCTCTTCGAAGCGGGCTCGCTGGTCCTGGGGATCGTTGAGCTCGCTGAAGGCGTTCGCGATCTCCATCCCAGCGATGAAAAGCTCAAACCGGTCCGTGAAGTCCGGGTTGTCCTCGTTACGACGCGCCAGAGGTGAGGTCTCGATAGGGTGCTGGGTGATGAAGGTCGGCTGAATCAGCTGTGGCTCCACCCACTCTTCAAACGCTCTCACCAGGACATGCCCGTAGGCCAGGTCGGCGGGGAGGTCCTCGTAGCCCGCTCCTCGGAGCCGCGTCAGCAGCGCGTCCCTGTCCGCGGCCTCCTCGGCGGGAATCTGAGCGACCGCCGAGAGGGACTCGACCATGGTGTAGCGGGCGAAGTCGGCTCCGTAGTCGACCGTGAGATCGCCCATGGGACGTGTCGCGTCGCCATCCTCGCTGAGCTCCTCGGCCATTCCGCGGATCATCGCCTCGGTCAGGTCCATCAGATCCTCGTAGGTGGCGTAAGCCTGATAGAACTCGACCGTAGTGAACTCCGGGTTGTGCTTCGGGCTCAGCCCCTCATTGCGGAAGCACCGGTTCAGCTCATAGACCCGCTCCAGTCCTCCTACGACAAGACGCTTGAGGTGCAGCTCGGGAGCGACACGCATGAACAGCGGCATGTCCAGGGCGTTGTGGTGGGTCTCAAAGGGACGTGCCGTCGCTCCCCCGGGGATGACGTGCATCATGGGGGTCTCGACCTCAATGAAG
>CALCNF010000439.1 GCA_937897815.1 uncultured Pseudomonadota bacterium
CCGGCGGAGGGTGCCCCTAGGACTCCGCGCTTGCGCGCGCAGGGGGGGCCGTGTCATCACACCCTCCATGAACGAACTGTATCTTGAGTTGCCCTCCGTAGGGCTGGTCCTCGACCTACGCCACAGCGGTCTCGATCAGAGCTCCCTGGAGCGTTCCATGACGTCTCTAGGGCTCGCGCACCGTGAGATGGCGGCGCTTGAAGGTGGCGCCATCGCCAACGAGGACGAGGGACGTCAGGTTGGACACTATTGGCTTCGGTCTCCCGCCATCGCCCCCGATGGCCTCGGCGAGGCCGTGCGCGAGGGCCACGCGCGTCGCGCCGCTCTCGCGGGTCAGCTTCGCGCTCGGTACAGCAACCTGTTGCATGTGGGGGTCGGCGGATCGGCTCTGGGAGCCCAGCTCCTCGTCGACGCTCTGGGCGACCACACCCCTGCGGTGTCGTTCCTCGATAACCTCGATCCGGATGGACTCGAGCACACGACGTCCCGGGCGAAGCTGGAGGACGCGGCGGTGGTCTTCGTCTCCAAGTCGGGCTCTACGGCTGAGGTCCAGGTGGGACTGGCCCACGTCCGGCGCGCGTGCGCCGATCGGGAGCTGGAGCTCGGACCCCGGGCCATCGCGGTCACCTGCGAAGACAGCGCCCTCGATCGACTGGCGCAGCAGGAAGGCTGGAGAGGTCGCTTGCCCATGTGGTCATGGGTTGGGGGGCGAACCTCGATCTTCTCAAGCGCAGCGCTCCTCACGGCTCAGTTCGCTGGTGCAGATGTGGACGCGTTTCTTGAGGGTGCGCGCCTCATGGACGCGGAGACGAGGCGGGAGAATCCCCTGGAGAACCCCGCGGCGCTCCTGGCGCTGGCGTGGCGAGAGGCGGGCGCGGACCGAGCGCGAGCGATGGTGGTGCTTCCCTATCGTGACCGACTTCAGCTCTTCGGCCGTTACCTTCAACAGCTCGTCATGGAGTCGGTGGGCAAGGCCCAGGATCGGAAGGGCGCCGATGTACACCAGGGCCTGACCGTCTACGGCAACAAGGGCACGACCGACCAGCACGCGATCGTTCAACAGCTGCGCGATGGACCCGACGACTGCTTTGTGACGACGATCGAGGTTTATGGCGGAGACCCCGGTGTGACCCTGGCGTCAGGCGCCCGGGCCTCAGATCATCTGAGCGGGTTCGCCTACGGCACCCGAGCGGCGCTCCGCGCTGTCGGCCGGCGCACCCTCTCGGTGGGCATGGACCGTATGGACGCCCGCAGCCTCGGAGCGCTCGTCGCGCTGTATGAGCGCGCCGTGGGTCTGTACGCGTCTCTGCACGACATCAACGCCTACCACCAGCCAGGGGTCGAGGCGGGTAAGCGGGCCGCCTCGGAGATGTTGGAGCTGCAGGCTCGTCTGCTGGCCATTCTTGAAGAGGGTGAGCGCGGCGACGCGGCTCAGCTCTCCGGGTTCGTCGAGGCGGATGAGGACGCTGTCTTTCATGTCCTACGCCACCTCAGCGCCACCGGACGAGCGGGACGATCTGGCTCGGGCCTTGGCTCGACCTTCTTCTCCGTCTGAGTTGGATCCTTCTTGACAGCCGGGATCGTGGGCCACTAGTTTCGGCCGGCTCCAAAACGCCCAGGGGGGGAAGATGACCGATTCAAACGAGAAGCGTCGAGGCCCAAGGTGCCCGATCGACCTCTTCGTCGAGGAGAGCCTCGACGGCGAGATCTACCTCCATCCAGCGGTCGACCTGAGCCTCCACGGGATCTACATCCTCTCCCAGGATGACCGACGCGCCGTCGACGGCACCCGAAGCATCTCTCTGTCGTTTACGCTGCCCACTGGGCACGCGATCCAGGCGTCAGGACGGATCGTGGAGGTCCATGACCATCGGGGCCAGCGTGGTATGCGCGTCGCCTTCGACGAGCTCAGCGACACGGACACGGATGCCCTGAGGGCCTTCATCGATTCGACGATCGAGGCGGCCGCATAGAGGCGCCCGCGCTCGGGCGCTAGCTCAGCGCCTGATCCAGATCCGCGAGTAGATCGTTGATGTCCTCGATGCCGACAGAGAGTCGGACGAGCCCGTCGTCGATCCCGAGGGCCGCGCGATGGGCCTCGGGCACCGCGGCGTGGGTCATGATCGCCGGATGTTCAATGAGGCTCTCGACGCCGCCCAGGCTCTCAGCCAGGCAGAAGATCCGGGTGTTCTCCAGGAGCTTCGCGGCGCCCTCGAGGCCTCCGCGAACCACGACGGAGATCATGCCGCCAAAGCCCGACATCTGGCGCTTGGCGAGCTCGTGTTGCGGGTGGCTCTCCAGTCCTGGGTAGAGGACTCGCTCAATCGCCGGGTGAGCCTCCAGGTGTCGCGCGATCGTCTCGGCGTTCTCGCAGTGACGTTGCATTCGAACGTGCAGGGTCTTGAGCCCTCGAAGGGTCAAGAAGCAGTCCATGGGCCCAGGCACCGCGCCGACCGCGTTCTGGAGGTAAGCGAGCTGCTCATGGATGTCGTCGTGACTCGTGATGATCACGCCGCCGATCACGTCCGAGTGTCCGTTGAGGTACTTGGTCGTTGAGTGGAGCTCGATGTCCGCGCCCAGGGCCAGTGGGCTCTGCAGAGCGGGGGACATGAAGGTGTTGTCGACCACGAGCTTGGCGCCCATCGCGTGGGTTCGCTCGGCGATGGCCGCGATGTCCGCCATCTTCAGCATGGGGTTCGTCGGTGACTCCAGCCAGACGAAGCGGGTCGTGGGACGCGCCGCTCGGGTCACGGCGTCGGGATCGGTGAGATCGACGAAGTCGAACTCGAGCCCCATCTTGGCGTAGATCGCGTCAAAGAGGCGGTGGGTGCCGCCATAGACGTCGTCACCACAGATCACGTGATCGCCGGGAGACAGGAGCTGCATGAGGGTCGAGGTCGCCGCGCACCCGCTCGCGAAGGCCAGCCCGTGGGCGCCCCCGGCCAGAGCGGCGACGCAGCCCTCCAGGGCGGTTCGGGTCGGGTTTCCGGTGCGGCTGTACTCGTAGCCCCGGTGCTCGCCAGCCTTGTCCTGGATGTACGTGCTGGTGAGGTAGACGGGCGTCATGATCGCGCCTGTAATCGGGTCAGGGTTCTGACCGGCGTGAATCGCCCTTGTGCCCAGTCCGGGTGCGTCTTCGTGCGCCATTCGCCTACTCCTTCAACACGGCTGAGTCCCCTCGACTCCAGGCAGGCCTAACGCGGCCCGAGCGCTGCCGTCAATGGGGTCGTCTCCCCAGAGCCTCGGGGCGAGGGCCTCCGCCGGGAGCCCGGCGCCGAGTCCGCGGGGTTTGACAGGGGGGTGTGGCCGTTCAATGTTCCTCGTGTGAGTGGTGTGACCGACCCCAACCCGCGACGGTCTTCTCGTCGCCTCATCGTTGTCATCGCGGCGCTGCTGTTGACCGCGGCCGCGGCGGCCTATCTGGCCCTGCGTCCTCCGGCGCCTGCGGACGCTCGATCGTTCATCCCGGCCGATGTTCGGACCGCTGTCGTGGTGCCGAGCCTGAGCGCGCTTCACGGGGGAGTCAGTGACCTCCTCGTTCAGGTCGAGGGCGCGAGCGGCGCCATCGCGCTGGCCAGCGCTCAGGTGGGGGTCGATCTCTCGAGTCTGGAGGAGCTCGAGAACAAGGGCGTCGCCACCGAGGGATCTCTCGTCGCCTACCTGCGCGGTGACGCCACGGTGTTGCAGGTGAGCATCAACTCCAGGTCAGACTTCCTCGCGCTCATCCGAGAGCACGCGGCTCCGGGTCTCGGAGCCTCGCTGGTGCCCGAGCTCGTCCCCTCCGGAATGGACCTGGAGATGGCCGAGCTTCCTATGGGTCTAGGGCTCCTCTGGGGCAGCATGCATTCGGGGTTGGGGACGGTGATGATCATCCCGAGCCTCTCCTCGGCCCAGGAGTCCTGGTCCGAGTTGGCCCAGGCCCCGGTCGCTCCCCTCGCGCCCCCAGCGGCCAGCGGCCTCGTGTGGGCGATGGGCGACTTCACGCCCGCGCTCCCGGCCGGGCTCGGCCCTGCGCGCGTCGTGCTCTCATCTTATGTGAGCCCCCTGTCTCGTTGGACGGGCTCGCTGACCGCGGACGCAGACGGCCTTCGAGTGACCGTGGACGGAGATTGGCAAGGAAGCGGAACGCCGCCTCTGAGCTTCTTCAACGCCCCCAGCCAGGGGAAGGCGATCCGCGCGTACGTACCGCAGGCCACCACGGCGCTGGTCACGGGTCGCTGGCGACCTGAGGCGATCTCAAGCATGCCCGCCTGGATCCGATCGGCGGCCCTCCCGGAGCGCTTGCCGGGCCTGGCGGGCGCGAGCCTGCCGCCTACCCGAGAGCTTCTTGAGTTGCTCCATGGAGATGTCGGTTTCGCCGTCTTCGGGCTCTCAAAGGCGGGCTCCGTGGATCTGACGCGTATGCCGGGATCGGTGACGGAGATCATGACCCGGCTTCTGGGAGTGGGCTTCTTCATTCGCGCCTCCCAGGGCGATCGAGTCGCTGGGGTCCTGGCGTCGGTCGCGGAGGCCCTCGTGGCCCGGGGTTGGCAGGTCACGCCCATCAAGAAGGGGCCGTGGATTGGCTTTGACCTTTACACGACCCGTCCCCAGCAGCGCTGGGCGCTCGTCGCTCGAGATGACGTGGCCGCGCTCGTCACGGCCTCGGAGCTGCCCGGGCTCGTCGAGGTTGCCAAGGGGAGCGCGCTCGCTCACGGCTCGCCCGCGCCGACCGAGGGGTCGGAGCCTACGGTGGCCCTGCATCTGTCGTTTGAGCGCATCGCCCGGGAGCTGGCGAGCCGGGGGGTGCCGCCTTACTTCCTGACGATGCTCAGCGGGATCGAGCGGGCACATCTTGAGGCCTCGCTTCATGACAAGGGTCTCAAGGTCGCGGTTGAGGTCGGTCTGTGATTCGGATTCGCGATCTTCATAAGCGCTACGTGGACGCGGAGGTCACCGCCCACGTCCTTCGTGGTCTCGATCTCGAGGTGCAGCCCGGGGAGCTCCTGGCGCTCGTGGGCAAGAGCGGTAGCGGGAAGTCGACCCTGCTCAACGTCATCGGTGGTCTCGATCAGTCGTATGAGGGTGAGGTCCAGGTCGCGGGCGTGACCCTACGCGGGCTCGATGACCGGGCGCTGAGTCGCTTTCGCCACGAGACGGTGTCGTACGTGTTTCAGCTCTTTCATCTCCTGCCCCATCTCACGGTGTTGGAGAACGTGCGCCTGGCCGCCTGGTTCGATGAAGCCTCCAGGATCGCGGGGCCTGACGCGCGGGCTCTTGAGCTCCTCGATCGGGTCGGTCTGGCTGATCGAGCAGGGAGCCGACCCGGTCAACTGTCGGGCGGTGAGAAGCAGCGGGTGGCCATCGCCCGCGCGCTGTTTACGCGTCCACGACTGCTCTTGGCCGATGAGCCGACCGGCGCTCTGGATTCGGAGCACGGATCGAGCGTGCTGAACGCCATCACAGAGCTCAGCCGGGCCGACGGTCTGACCGTGATCGTCGTGACCCACGACGACCAGATCGCCGCTCGCTGCGATCGGGTGGTGCGCATCTCCGATGGGCGCGTCGTGCACCCCGGGGAGGCCACATGAAGGCCTCAAGCGCCTGGAGCGTCATCGTTCAGAACGTGCGCAGAAACCGGCGCGCGTTCGCCCTCTCCAGCGTCGGGATCGTCGTCGGTGTCTCGACCTTCGTCTTCTTTATCGCCCTCTCCAGCGGAGTGAAGGAGCGCGTGCTCAATCGGATCTACCCGGTCAATCAGATCGAGGTGGAGCCGGCGATGGTTCAGGTCATGGGTGTCTCCACGAGCGTCCTCGACGGGGAGGACCTGGGCGAGGAGATGGTCGAGACCCTTCGCGGTCTGCCCGCCGTCACCGCGGTCTACCCCAAGATGCGCTCAAGGCTTCAGGCGCGACTTTGGGGCGGCAAGTCTCTCTTCGGGCACGCTCTTCGCACCGAGGCCTTCTTTGACGGCCTGGAGGCGTCGCTCCTGGCCGAGGAGCTCCAGGAGGTCGAGGGCGTCGTCGAGAAGCGGGCGCGCGCAGCGAAGCGCTCCTCGCGGGCATGCAAGCGAGACGTAGAGTGCCCTCTCGGTGACGAGTGCCGACCGGATGGGACGTGCGGTCGCGTGGAGTACTGGCGTCGCTTCTCCGAGGCTCACGCGGTGTCGTACTGCGATGAGGATGCGCGCTGCGCGGTCGGTCAGCGCTGCATTGAGGGTCGCTGTCATACGCCCTGCGTAAACGGCGCCTGTCAGGTCACGGGGGACCGATGCGCGGCCGCGCCTGGCTGCTCCGGTGGGGCGTGCCCGGCGGTCTGCATGCCCAGCTGCGAGAGCGACGGGTCCTGCGGGGACGGGCTCGCCTGCGTCGGGCCGGCGGGCTCGGGCACCTGCCAACCGATCCCATGTCAGCTGCCGCGTCGGGAGGCGCTGTGGTCCGATCTGCCCGCGGATGTGCTCGGTCAGCGCACCGATCGGTGCGCCAACGGGGTAGAGCCCGGCTCCGCAGCCTGTGTGCCTGAGCCCTGCCCACAGAGCACCACCTGCGCCACCGGCGACGTCACGAGTCTTCGGGGGACCTGCGAGCCTCCTATCCCTGTCGTCCTCTCGCCCTTCTTGATCGAGGTCTTCAACACCTCGGTGGCCAGCGCGCTCGGCTTTCAGCCCCTCGACGGTGTGCAGGCGCTCCTGGGTGTGCGCTTCAAGATTCACCTGGGCGCGTCCTATTTCTCTGACGCTCTTCCGAAGGAACGTCAGGCGATCCGGGTCGGCGAGGTCGTCGGTTTCTCCTCGAAAGCCCTGGATTTTGGTCTCACGGTGCCCATCGAGCTGGTTCAGAGCCTGAACACCCGCTTCATGGGTCGCGAGGCCGCGAGCACCTACGACACCTTTGTCCTCGAGACGGCGGGCAACGAGGACATGAGCGGGCTGATCGCGGCCCTGGAGGCTCGCGGCTTTGAGCTCTCCAGGAAGAGCCGCGACGCCAGGAAGGCCGCAGACCTGCTGTTTATCCTCACGCTCGTATTTGGCTTTATCAGCCTGGTCATCGTCGGCATCGCGGCGGTGAACATCACCCACACGTTCCTCGTGATCGTCAGCGAGCGACGCTACGAGATCGGCGTGATGCGCGCCCTGGGCGCGACCCGAAGTGATATCCGCCGCATCGTCCTCGGTGAAGCTGCGCTAATCGGCCTCGCGGGGGGAGGGCTGGGGGTCTGTATCGCCTTCGGCGCCAGCGGCCTGGCCAACTGGGCGGCCGAGCAGGCGCTCACGGCGATCCCGTTTAAGCCGGACGACTTCTTCGTCTACGATCCGGCGATCCTGCTGGCGGCGCTCGGCTTCTCGGTCCTCTTCTGTGTTCTCGGGGCCTGGGTACCGGCTCGACGGGCGTCCCGGGTCGATCCTGCGCGGGTCCTCGTCACCTGAGTGGGCGGCGAGCCTTGACCCCACGGAAGTCCGAGATCTAACGTCCGGCCGTCGACACACGGGAGCGCTTGCCATGACTGAACGTGAGGTCCGCGACTACGGCTATCGGAGTGAGAACCTCTCCGATGGCGAGCTCAAGCACGCTTACGGGGAGCGGGTTCACATCCTGTCCGATCCGTACCACCTCTCGCTTTTGGCCAAGCTCTCGTCAGCCGACACAGTGCAGCCGGAGATCAATCATCTGGTCACGACCCTCTACCGCGACCTCATCGCCGCGGTCGTCTCGCGGGAGTTCCCAAGGATCTCCCGATCGACCGAGACCCGCATGATCGAGCACACGCCCGACGGCGTGTTCACCGGTGAGGTCATCGATCCGACGACGTCGGTCGTCGCGGTCGACGTGGCCCGCGCGGGGATGCTCCCCGCACAGGTCTGCTTCGACGCTCTGAACCACGTCCTTGACCCGCGCGGGGTTCGCCAGGACCACCTGATCATGAACCGGGTGACCAACGAGAAAGGCGAGGTCACCGGCGCGCGGATCTTCGGTGAGAAGACCGGCGGGGACGTGGGCGGTCGCTTCGTCCTCTTCCCGGACCCCATGGGCGCCACGGGCTCCTCCCTGGTAAAGGCGATCCGCTACTACCAGGAGAACCAGAACGGCGACCCGGCCCGGATCATCACCATGAACCTCATCGTCACGCCGGAGTTCGTGCAAAACCTCACGAAGGCGTTTCCGAGGGCCATCATCTACGCTTTTCGGCTCGACCGCGGTCTGTCAGACCCGGATGTGCTTGAGAGCCCGCCGGGGACCTACCCCGATCGAGAGCGCGGGCTCAACGACCAACACTACATCGTCCCCGGCGCCGGTGGACTTGGAGAGGTGATCAACAATGTCTTTGTCTGATGAACTCACTGGTTCGGGTCGGACGACCTTGATCGACGGCATGACCTTCGAGGTTCTGATCGATGAGGAGGAGCTGGCGAGCCGGGTTCGGGAGCTGGGTCAGCAGATCAGCCGGGACTACGACGGTCTGAAGCCGGCCATCGTGGCTGTCCTCAAGGGCTCCTTCGTCTTCCTCGCGGACCTCGTTCGCGCCATCGACATCGAGTGTACGGTCGACTTCCTCGTCGTCTCCTCTTACGGGGACGACACCAAGAGCTCGGGCGTGGTTCAGATCAGCAGCGATCTCACGACTCCGGTTGAGGGGCGCCACGTGCTCCTCATCGAGGACATCGTCGATACGGGGCTGACCATGAGCTACCTGTTGAAGAACCTCGACAGCCGCTCACCGGCCAGCGTCAAGGTCTGCACGCTCTTGGAGAAGCCGTCTCGACTGAAGGTCGAGGTGCCCATCCACTACAAGGGATTCACCATCGATGATCACTTTGTGGTGGGCTATGGGCTCGACTATGCTCAGACCATGCGGAACCTCCCCTTTATCGGGTACAAGGTCGGGTGAAGCTCACCTTCAATGGCCACGCGTGCACCACAATCGAGAGCGCGGACGGGCGCGTGGTGGTCACCGATCCATACCTCCATGGCGCCTTCGGCGGTAAGCTGACTCACCAGCCTGTAAAGGTGTCAGCGGACGCGGTCTGGGTCTCTCACGGGCACCTCGATCACAGCCACGTCACCCCAGATCTCGGACCGGGTGACGGCAGCATGCCCACGATCGTCGATCGAAGCGGGACCGCGGCTGGCATCGACTTCGAGGTCTTCACGACGTACCACGATCGAGAGGGAGGCACCCGGATGGGAATGACCGGGATGGTCCGCTTCGAGCTCG
This sequence comes from uncultured Pseudomonadota bacterium, assembly GCA_937897815.1. GTDB lineage: Bacteria > Myxococcota_A > UBA9042 > PHBI01 > CALCNF01 > CALCNF01. The sequence goes on from CALCNF010000439.1 coordinate 9,193, forward strand.
ACGGCGTCACCATCGCCCATCTCGGGGATATCGGCTGCGATCTGACCCCTGAGGACGTGGCGAGCCTGCGGCCGGTTGACCTGCTGTTGTGGCCCGTTGGAGGCACCTACACTCTGGGCCCCCAGGACGCTCAACAGGTCCTGGAACAGCTGCAGCCGCGGCTGGCCATTCCCCTGCACTTCGAACACGAGCGATGCGCTCTCGGAATGGAGCCCGTCGAGGCCCTCCTGGAGGCCATCGAGGTGCCCTGGTCCCGCCCCGGGGGCCACGTATGGACCTCGGAGAGCGGCCTGCCCGAGGCCACGGAGGTCTTGGTCCTCGAGCCCGCGCTCTAGGTCACGCAGCGATCAGAAGCGCACGATCATGGAGCCGGTCGTCGGCGCGGGTGGCGGGTCCTCCTGGGTGCTCATGATCGCCGCGGTCACGGCGCCGATCGTCCCGACGCCAATCGCCGACCAGAACCACCACTTCGACGTGAGCGGACCATCATAGCTGTCGACCGGTTTGACCGGGCTGCCTCCCAGGGCGACCCCATAGTCGATGTCGAGGAGGTGACCGACCAGCTCGACCATGGCCACTTTTTGGCGCGCCGAGATGTCGAGGGTCTTGCTGACTCGGTTGAGGAATCGTCGCGAAACGGGGTCCACGAGGTAGAGGTCGACCCGAGCGCGCTCGACCGGACCTGAGGTCGCGACGACCACGCCGACCTCGCCAAGGAGGAGCGAGCCGATGCCTTTGGTCGCCTCAACGGCTCCGGTTCGCGGACCCGTAGTGCGGCTCACCTCGTCTCGTAGCGCCCCGACAAGCTGGTCGTAGAGGGGCTTGCGTCGCGCGGGGTCGAGGGTGATGTCGGTCGCGTTCAGCTCGTCCCCAGCGCAGTCGATCGTGGCGGTCTTTCTGGCGTAGCCTTCCTTGGCGACCGAGACGACGTGCTCCCCGACGGTGAGGCTGGTGACCGTCAACGGGGAGATCCCGCTGTAGCGCCCGTTCACCCACACCTCGGCGTGGGGCGGCTCCGTAGAGATCGACACCGCGCCTGTTGGACGTCGCTCGATGACCTCGCGGGCCTCCTCTAAGGCCTCGGTCGCGTCCGCTCCCAGGGGAGCCTCCCAGCCGCGCGCGC
>CALCNF010000440.1 GCA_937897815.1 uncultured Pseudomonadota bacterium
GAGAGCGGAGCCCGGGTTACTCTGAGCGCTCAGATCAGGCAGGCGGCCCAGAGTTTGTTAGTTTGGTATTGTTGCTCGGCTAGCCCGTAGAGGGGATGGAGCCCGAGCCGGAGCCCGAGCCCGAGCCGGAGCCGGAGCCCGAGCCCGACGCGAGCGCCGTCGCGGACAGCTCGACCGCGGACACGACCGGCGTAGGCCCCGACGTCGCGGGAGGCGGACCAGCGATTGAATATGAGACCCTGGGCGGCGGCGGAGGTGGCGTGAGCGTCGATGATCCTCCGGTGAACGGCGGCGGATCGGGCTCCGATACAAGCGGCTGTGGCGCGGGTGGCTCTTCGTCAGGAGGTTGGCTCCTCGTGTTGATCTCCTTGGCCCTTACCCCTTTTCGCAGGCGGCTCCACGGGGTATGAGATTCAACTCGATCCAGAGTTGATCCATGCCGATGCCCAAACTCACGCCCGCTGAGGCGGACGCCATTAGCCGTTTTGAGCGTGGCGCGGAGCGTCCGCAGACCGAGGCCTGGTACATGAAGGTCTCGCTCGGCGGAGGCCGAGCGTTGCAGCTGCGGATCGGCTTTACCCAGCGCACGATCGGCAAGCGTGAGGCGCGCGCTGAGGTCTGGGCGGCGGTGAGTCGAGGCCTCGCCGAGGGCGCCGAGCACGTCGCCCTGAGGTCCCACCACCCGATGAGCGACGTGCGGGTCGAGCAGGAGATCCTCTATGTGCGCGTCGGCGAGGTCGAACTCACCCACGGACACTGCCGCGGCGAGCTCCAGGACCCCGAGGGTCCGGGGCGGATCCGGTGGAACCTGGAGTTCACGCGCCAGCCCGAGGGTTTTCGTCATCTGACCAGCCCTTGGATGTACCGGTCCTCCTGGATCCCGTCGAAGGCCTGCTCACCGCAGGTGGACGCTCGATTCAAGGGGAAGGTCGAGGTGGATCAGGAGCTCCTCCAGGTGGACGACGCGCCGGGTCTCCTGGCTCACCACTGGGGCAGCGATCTGGCCGATGGCTGGGTCTGGGCTCACTGCAACGATTGGCATGACAAGGAGGGCATCGTCTTAGAGGGCGCCCACGCGCGGAGCCGATTCGGGCCCCTCCCGTTGCCCGCCATGACGACCCTCCACGTCCGGATCCCCGGAGAGCGGATCACGATCAACGGGCTCATGGAGCTCATCCGCACAGAGAGCCGAGTGAAGGGACTCTCCTGGAGGATCTGCGGAGTTCATGGAGATCGCCGCGTCGAGGCGAGCTTTCAGGCGTCTTCCGACCGCTTCGTCGGGGTCGATCAGGTCGCCCCGGACGGTCGCGTGATCCACGTCGTGAGCTCCGCGCTGGCCGACGGATCGATCACGGTCTCGGGCAAGCACGCGCGAGGGTGGACGCCCATCGTGAGCGTCGTCGCCGACCAGAGCGCCTTCTTGCAGTTCGGTACCCGCGGCGACACCCACGGCGTGCCCATCGTGCTTCGATGATCGTCCATGATCTGGGGCGGCTGGCCTACAGCGCTGGTTTGGAGCTCCAGAAGAAGGCGCGCGCTCGTGTGCTTGAGGGGGGACCAGACGAGCTCCTGCTTTTAGAGCACGATCCTGTGGTGACCCTCGGTCGCCGGGGAGGCGTAGTCGATTCTGGCGCTCTGCGGTCGCTTCAGACGCCCGTGATCGAGACCGACCGAGGTGGTCTCGCTACCTGGCACGGTCCGGGACAGCTCGTGGGCTATCCCATCGTGGATCTCTCTCGCGCGGGGCTCAAGGTTCCCAGGTTTGTGGAGATCCTGGGGGAGATCTTGGCGTGTGAGGCGCGCTCTCATGGGGTGGAGGGCGCGGCCTATGACTGTGCGCGTCCCGGGGTGTATGTCGAGAACCGGAAGCTGGCGGCCATCGGGCTTCATCTCCACCGGGGAGTGTCCAGTCATGGCTTTGCGTTCAACGTGAACAACACGCTTGAGGGTTTTAACGCGATCGTGCCATGTGGGCTCAATGGTCTCGGCGTCACGACCCTCGAGCGCGAGATCGGACGCGAGCTGGATGTTGAGGTGGTGCTCAGGAGCGTACAGTCTGAAGTCTTGTCACGCTTCTCGTTTTAGAGGCCTCGACCTCCAGCCTTGAGCGAGACGATGATCGCCGCCGGCCACTCCTGCTCCTCTGTCTCTCCGGTGTCGGGATCTTCGGCCGGATCGCTCAGGGGGATGTCGAGGGTGTACTTCACCTCAGCGTTCATGAAGGAAGACAGCGTGTAGCGCCATCCGGCCTCGATGGAGTTCTGGACGTCCGGTGACCATCGGTCTGTGAAGAAGAGCTCGCTTCTGGCGCTCTTCGCGTAGCGGATGTCGATGGTGGCTCCATACGAGGCGTCTTCGTCTTCGTCGATTCGCTTATAGAAGTAGGCGAAAGGCTGGATAATCAACCGCTCATCTCCGAATACCTCGGTGTAGGAGGCGGCAAGCAACAAGGGCTGCACGTCGCTCTCAGTCTCGCCTGTCATGAAGTTGTAGTTCACGCCGAGCCTGTACTGTGAGCCTGTCTCTTTGTAGTCAAAGCTCTGCTCGACCAGCATGACCATCTCCGCGATGAGCGACGATGGGGTCTCACCTGCGGCCACGAGGCCCTTGGACTTCATGTAGTCGAGCGCCTTGAGCACATCTTTGGTCGGGTCCCAACGCCTCTTCAGGATCCCGATCAGGTCCTGAACCTCCCCGGGCGTCTCTGTCCTCAGCAGGAGTCCCTCACGGCGCAGGATTTTGATGATGGCGCTCGCCCGCTCATAGCTGGCGGACGGGTAGACCCGACCGAAGCCGAATCCAACGGTGGCCGCCGCTGACATCTGGTCAGGACCATCTGTCTGCTCTCCATCGCTCTCGCTGGCGTCGGATACGATCCGGACCTGAGGCTCGACGAAGAGAAAGGTCGGTTGTCCGAACTTGGGGCTGATGTAGGAGTCGTAGCTGAAACTAGCGTGGTTGCTGCTCGGTCCGGCTGTGCCGTCGAGGGTCAACGTCTGGCTGTAATCGATAATCTCGTCGCCATTTGAGTTCGTACGCGACGAGCCGGTGGCGTTGAAGGACACCTTGAAGTCCGTGCTCTGGATCGTGCTAGGAGAGACCTTTCGCCATTTGTAGCGATAGCTTGCGTCCATGCTGTCCGTGGAGTTCTCCTGGAACTGCAGTTCAACCTTGGCGTTGGCGTCAAAGCCAGATCCTTCGATCGTCTCCAGATCCGCGAGCTGAACACCCACTGGTTTCGAAGCGCCAGCTTCATCCGCGTCGCTCTCCGTGGACTCTTGCTCTGCGCCCTCAGCCTCTTCCGTGGACTCTTGCTCTGCGCCCTCAGCCTCTTCCGCGGGTCGCTCCGCGCCCTCAGCCTCTTCCGCAGGCTGTTGTTCTGTATCCGCGTCGCTCTCAGCGGCTTGTTCTTCCCCGCTTTCCTGGGCTCCCGAGGAGTCGTCTTGCGGCGTTTGGCTCCAAGCAGATAGCGGTACAGAGAGCGCAATAGTGATGATCAGTAGACGCAACAATGGGGCCTCCTGCGGAGCACGACGGAACTGTGGAATGAAGTATGTATCCCAGGTTAAGAGCCGTCCGGGGAAGGCGTCAATCGCACCCCATGGATGCGTTTTTACCGATCGTCTTACTTACTTTAGTCCCGCCTCCTTGAGCGCTCGCAGGCGGAGCCTCAGGGCGTTGATGCGGATGAAGCCCTCGGCCTCTCGCTGATCGTAGACCGTGTCCTTCTCGAAGGTCGCGAAGCTGTAGGAGTAGAGGCTGTTGGGCGAGCGTCGTCCCTTGAGCGTCGCGTTGCCCTTGTAGAGCTCGAGACGGGCGTCGCCGGTGACCGGCTCCTGGGTCTCGGTGACGATCTTTCGCATCAGCTCGCACTCGGGGCTGTACCAGTAGCCTCGGTAGATCATCGAGGCGTACTTGGGCACGAGGCTGTCGCGCATGAGCATCACCTCGCGGTCCATAGACAGGGACTCGATGGCGCGATGCGCGGTGTGGAGCAGGCTGACGCCTGGCGTCTCGTAGACCCCGCGCGACTTGATGCCCACGTAGCGGTTCTCGACCAGGTCGACGCGGCCGATGCCGTGACGCCCGCCGATCTTGTTCAGGGCGCGGATGAGCTCGGCGGCTCCCATGGCCTGTCCGTTCACCGCGGTGGGGATGCCCTTCTCGAAGGAGATGATCACCTCTTCGGGCTCATCGGGCGTGTCCGCCAGCGGCGTGGTGAGCAGGTAGGTGTCGTCGGGCGGCGCGGCCCACGGATCCTCGAGGACGCCGCCCTCAAAGGAGACGTGCATGAGGTTTCGATCGATGGAGAAGGGCTTCTCGACCGTCGACGTCGTGGGGATGCCCTTCTGATTGCAGTAGGCGATGAGATCGCTTCGCCCCTCGAATTCCCAGTATCGCCAGGGGGCGATGACCTTGATGTGGGGGTTGACGGAGTAGCTGGCCAGCTCAAACCGGATCTGGTCATTGCCCTTGCCTGTCGCTCCGTGGACCACGGCGTCCGCGCCCACGTCGCGGGCGACCTCGGCCAGGCGGCGTCCGATCAGAGGACGCGCCAGGGACGTGCCCATCAGGTAGCTGCCCTCATACACGGCGTTCGCCGCGACGGCGGGCAGGACGAAGTCCTCCGCGAACTCGTCGGTGATGTCCTCCACGATGGCGCTCACGGCGCCTGTCGCCTTGGCCTTGTCTTCGAGGCCGTCGAGCTCCTCCTCCTGACCCACGTCGGCCGTGTAGCACACGACCTCACAGTCGTAGGTCTCCTTGAGCCAGAGCAGCATGGCGCTCGTGTCCAGACCGCCGGAGTACGCCAACACGACACGATCGAGCTTCTGTTTGGGGTTCACGCGTTCACCAATCCTTCATCGACGAGGCTCCAGATCGCCTCGATGGTCTCTTGAGGCTCGGTCGTCTCTGCGACGATGCCGAGCACAGTGTCATCGCCGGCGATGGTGCCGACGAGGCCATGGGGGAGCAGCTGATCAAGGGCCAGAGCCACGGGCTGCGCGCCCCCGACCCGAGTCTTGATCACCAGGAGGTTCTGCGACGCGATCACCTCGCGCAACAACGCCCGCAGGTTCGCGAGCGCCAGCTCATGGTCCGCTAGAGGTTGCGCCCTGACGTAGCGCGCGCCTCCGTCGGCCGTGGGCCGCTTCACCACCCCGAGCCCACGCAGATCGCGACTCAGGGTTCCCTGGTTGACGTCGAAGCCCTGGGCGCCGAGGAGCTCCTGGAGCTGCTCCTGATTCGAGATCTGATGATCCCGGACCAGCTTCAAGATCAGGTTTCGTCGCCGTGACTTCATGGAGGGCTTTATGTGGGTAGGCACATATTTATGCAACCCCTTCTTTGATCTTCCCTGATTTCTGGATCCAAGGGGCGCTTCTTCCAGATGTGTGGCAAGCTCTACTGGTGCCGTTTACGCAACCATTGGAAGCGCTCTCGTTCGTGTCGATCGATCTCGAGACGACGGGATTGGTCCCGGGCTTTGACGCCATCACTGAGATCGGAGCGGCCCGGTTCTCGTTGCGCGCCGACGGCGCGGTGATCCCGGGAGAGACCTTCAGCGAGCTCGTCAATCCAGAGCGCCCCATCTCCCCCAAGGTCTCCGAGATCACGGGTATCCATGACGAGATGGTCCGCGACGCTCGGACCATCGAGGCGGTGATCCCTGCTCTTCTGGACTATCTCTTCGAGGGGGAGCACACCGTGCTTCTGGCGCACAACGCGCGGTTCGACGTGAGCTTTCTGTCCGCGGCGCTCGGGCGCCTGGGCATCGAGCGGGAGCTGCCCCCGGCCGTCTGCACCGTCGCTCTCGCCAAACGAAACCTCCCGGACGCGCCGCGGTATGGTCTGGAGTCCTTGATGCGCTGGATCGGCGCGGACCGGGTCGAGATGAACGAGTCGGTTCATCACCGCGCGCTCCCCGACGCGCTCCACGCGCGAAACCTCTTCGCCCACTGTGTTCAGGTCACCGGACACCGAACGCTGGACGCCCTCGGGGCCAAGAGGGCTGTGATCGCCTCGGTCTCGACCGAGGAGGTGATCGAGGTGCCCGAGCACATGGCTCCCCTCGAGACGGCGATCGACCAGGGCCTCGACGTTGATCTGAACTACCAAGGCGGATCGAAGGGACGGAGCAGGCGGCCGGTTCGTCCCCTCGCTCTGTTCATGCAGAACGCGACCCTGTACCTACGCGCGACCTGTCTCGTGGACCTTCAGGACAAGTCTTTCCGAGCGGACCGCATTCGGGCGGTGCACCCGTCGGACTCCGACGGTGAAGGACCCATCGTACGGGAAGATTGATGAGCGGACGCCGGACGTGCTAGCAGGAGCAGACTATGAAGAAGCTCCTCTTGGCACTCTCTATGGCTCTGATGTTGATGGCCTGTCGCGGCGGAAACGTCGGCACCGAGACGATGGAACGCTGTGTTCCTGAAGGCGCGTGTGACGAGAGCATGTTCGCCAACGGGCTCCACAGCGTGCCCCCGAACCTCGAGATCGGCGCCGCTCTGTACTCTCAGACCTGCGCATCCTGTCATGGCGTCGGAGGTCAGGGCCTCACGGAGACCAAGCGGGTGAACTTCACGGATCCTGTGTGGCACGTCGGCAAGCAGGATCGTGACATCGCGAGCGCCATCACTCAGGGGCGCCCGCCGCGCATGCCGGCTATGGCCATGGGTGAGAGCCAGCTGCGTGATCTCGTGGGATACATCCGGAGCCTCAAGGCCGGTGAGGCACCTCCGCCTCCTGAGCCCTCGGAGAAGGCGGGGTACTGATGCGCGCGCGCCTCGTCCTGCTCACCCTCGCGGCCCTCCTGTCCCTCGCTGGTCTGACCGACAGCCTCTTCCTGACGTGGGACCATCAGTTGCATCTCCTCGATCCGGGCACCGAAGAGGGGATCTGCGCGGCCGGATCCGGGTGCGAGATCAGCCGGAACCCGCGCTACAGCGAGGTGCCGCTCTCGAACCTGCCGGGCATCCCGTTCTCGCTCCTGGGAATCGCCTTCTACATCACCACGCTCCTCCTGTGCTTGCGTCGATTGCGCGCGCTCGACGAGGAGGAGGCCCAGGGGCTTCACCTCCTTCTGGGCTTCTTTGGCATCTTTATCTCGGTGGTCCTGGGAACCTTGTCGCTCAATGTTCAGGGCTCCCTGTGCGCCTTCTGCGCGATCCTGTACGGCGTCAACCTCTTGTTCTTGGTCGTCGCCTGGTTCTCCTATGAGCACCCCAAGTTCCGCGTCATGGGGCGCTGGCCTCAATACCTGACCAGCGCATCGGGTCTGTGGGCCATCGCCTCGTTGCTCCTGGTCACCACGCTCGGCTACGCGGTCTACGCGCCGCCGCTGCTTGAGCTGCGCGAGCAGACCCAGCAGCGTCTCGCTGAAGAGGCGAAGAACCTCGGCGCTCAGGCGCCAGTCGTGGTCGACATGAGCGCCCAACGCGAGCGCTCCGGGAGCGAGGCCCCGATCCTCATCGTCGAGATCGCAGATCTGGGCTGTCCCCACTGCCATGAGCTCTATGAGACCCTCCACGAGCTTCAGGAGGCTGAGCCCAACGGTTTCGGGGTCGCCCTGGTGCACTATCCGCTCGATGACACGTGCAACCCCCACGTCGAGGGCCCGCGGCGGTCCAAGTCCTGCCGGATGGCCCGCGCGGCCATCTGCGGTGAGGTGATGGGGCTCGGCTCGGACTATCTTCGCTTCATCTTCAAGTACGGCCGCGTCGAGAGCGTCGAGACGCTGATCGGCAAGGCTGTGCATATGGGGCTCGACCCCAAGGGATTTGAGCGCTGCATGGTCAGCGATGAGACGCGGGCTCGCCTCGAGGCGGACATCGCCTTCGCGGCCTCGGTCGGGGTTCGCGGGACGCCCGTCTTCCTGGTCGCCGGGAGAAAAGTCGAGGGTGGGCGTTCCCCGGAGATGATACAAGCCATGCTCCAGAGCGTTCGCCAGGCGGACGGTGTGAGGTAAGGACGTGCATCGCGCAGCCATCGGCATCTTCGACTCCGGTATCGGTGGCCTCACGGTCGCGAGCGCGGTCGCCCGCGCGCTGCCCCATGAGGACGTGATCTATCTCGGTGACACCGCGCGGCTCCCCTACGGCACCAAGAGCGCCGCGACCGTGAGTCGATACGCCGCTCGCGCGATGGAGATCCTCCTGCGCTACCCGGTCAAGGCGGTCGTGGTCGCCTGCAACACCGCGAGCGCTCACGCTCTGCCGACCCTGCGTGAAGCGACCTCGCTCCCCGTGATCGGGGTCGTAGGACCGGGCGCTCGCGCCGCCTGCGCGGCGACCCAGACGGGTAAGATCGGCGTCGCAGGGACCGAGGCGACCATCCGATCGGGCGCCTATCAGGCCGCGATCCTCGAGCTGGCTCCGGAGGCCCAGGTCATCACGGCCCCCTGGCCGCTCCTGGTCCCACTCGCTGAGGAGGGCTGGACCGAGCACGAGGTCACCCGGCTCACCGTCGAGACCTACCTGGAGCCCTTCGTGACCTCAGGCGTCGACACGCTGGTCCTCGGATGCACCCATTATCCGGTGTTCAAGCCCCTGATTCGCTCGGTCCTGGACTCGTCCTTCGATGGGTTCGAGATGGCCCTTGTGGACTCTGCTGACGTGGTCGCGAGCGATCTGACCGCCCTTTTGGCCGACCGCCAGGAGGCGGCCCCGGAGCGCGTCGGTCGCAGGACCTTCTTTTGCACGGACGCGCCGGAGCGGTTCGCCCGGGTCGGTGGCACGTTCTTCCAGGGTGGCGAGCTCGCCGCCGTGACGGCGATCGACCTCTGAGCTCACGGGCTCAGCCCGTGTTCCGCATCCCGGCCGCGACACCGTTGATGGTGATGATCAGGGCGTCTTCGAGACCCTCATCGCCTCCGCGTGTTCGGCGCAAGAGTTCCGCCTGAAGCAGGTTCAGGGGATCCACGTACGGGTTGCGCACGTCGATGGAGCGCCGCAGGACCGCGTGCTCTCCAAGGAGCGTGTCGCGCCCAAGGAGCTCAAGGAGGAGGCCCTTGGTGCGCGCGAGGGATCCTCGGAGGGACGCGCCGAGGGGGTGAAGCCCCTCGGGAACGAGCGAGCGCTCATAGTGGGCGTGAATCTGAGGTTCTGCCTTCGCGATCACCATCTCGACCAGGGAGAGGAGGGTCTGAAAGTACGGCCACTCGCGCCGCATCTCATCGAGGGTCTCTCGATTCTCAGCCTGCAGGCCCACCTCGAGCGCTGCGCCGACGCCGAGCCACGAAGGGAGCAGCAGACGCGTCTGGGTCCAGGCGAAGATCCAGGGAATGGCGCGGAGGCTCTCTACGCCGCCTCCAGATTTCCGTCGGGCGGGCCGCGACCCGATGTTCATGCTCCCGAGCTCGCTCTCCGGGGTGCATGAGCGAAAGTAGGGCACGAAGTCAGCCTCTCCCCGAACGACGCCTCGGTACTGGTCGCAGGCCACCTCGCTCATTCGGTTCATGAGATCGATCCAGGCGCTCTTCGGAGCGACGCCCTCTGTGGAGCTCGCCTCGAGCACAGCTGTGAGCGCTCGGTCCCAGTTGCGCTCGGCGAGACCAGGTAGGCCATACTTGGCCTGGATGACCTCGCCCTGCTCCGTGAGTCGAAGCCGGCTCTGAACGCTGCCCGGGGGCTGGGCCAGGATGGCTCGGTGACTCGGTCCGCCGCCTCGCCCGACCGAGCCACCTCGGCCGTGGAAGAGGGTCAGCCTGGCGCCCCGCTCTCTCGCGGCGCGCGCCATGGCCTCCTGCGCCCGATAGAGGGACCATGAAGCCGTAAAGAGACCCGCGTCCTTCGCTGAGTCCGAGTAGCCGATCATGACCTCGATCTCGTCGCCGTTTCGAGCCCGGTAGTCCGGATCGTCGAGGAGCTCGGCGATGGCCACGGGGGCGTGCTCAAGATCGTCACGCGTCTCGAAGAGCGGAACGACGCGAAGGGGCGGAGAGATCCCCGCCTCTCGCTGGAGGAGCTCGACGGCCAGGACGTCCGCGGCGCCGCGCGCCATGGAGATCACATAGGCGCCCAGAGAGCCGGGTCCCTGCTCTCGGGCGACCTCCAGGGTGTCGAGGACGTCTCGGACCTCCTCGGAGGCCTCCATGATTCGCGGCACGAGCGGGCGGCGTCCCTGGAGCTCTCGACGCAAGAACGCGAGGCGCTCTGCCGAGTCCCATGCGGTGTAGTCACCCAGGCCAAGGTGCTGGGTCACGGCGGCCAGGACATCCGAGTGCCGGCTCGACTCCTGACGGAGATCGATGCGGGCCAACGTGAGTCCAAAGACCGCGAGTCGGCGCAAGATGTCTGTGAGCTCTCCCCGGGCGACGTCTTCGGCGCCCACCTCGTTGAGGGAGCTGCGGATCAGCTCCAGGGGCTCAATGACCTCGGCCGGATCGAGATACGGGTCGGTGACGCCGGACTCCTCACCGTGAACCAGGGCTCGGGCCCACTCGCGGGTGCGGTCCATTCTGGAGCGAACGTCCTTGAGGAGCATGCGGTAGGGCTCTCGTCCCTCACCAACCCGCGCTCGGAGCGCGTCCGAGCAGGGCTCGGCGGCCAGGCCCGCGCGGAGCCGATCGAGATCGTTCCAGTAGAGGTCCGCTGCGAGCCAACGGTGGAGCGCGCAGACCCGCCGAGTGACCGAAGGGGTGACGTTGGGGTTTCCGTCTCTATCTCCGCCCATCCAAGATCCGAAGACCAGGGGCGCGGCGTCGAGGGGCAAGCCCTCTGCGCCTCCGGCCCGCAGGAGCTCGTCGAGGGCTCGCATGCGCTTGGGGATGGCCTCCCACAGGGTGGACTCAAAGACGAGGAGACCGCCGTTGGCCTCCTCCACGGGGGTCGGGCGCGTACGCAGGATCTCGTCGGTGAGCCAGATGCTGGAGATCTCCGCGGCGAGCTGCGCCTCGATGGACGCGCGCTCACGGGGCGAGTCACCTCGCCAGTCGTGGTCCTCGAGGAGCGCCGCGATGGCGTTGTGTTTCTGAATCAGCGTGCGTCGGTTCACCTCGGTGGGGTGCGCCGTGAGCACGAGCTCGACGCGCGTGTCGAGGATTTGGTCGCGGATCGCCGATAAGGCGAGCCCCGCGTCCTGTAGCCGCTCCAGTCCGTCCGTGATGGCCCCTCGGCCGGGACGCTCCCCGCTGCGGGCGCGCTCGGCGCGCCGTCGGACCCGGTGGTGCTGCTCGGCGATGTTCGCGAGAGCCAAGAAGTGGGAGAAGGCCCGGGCGACGATTCGAATCTCGTCGGCGCTCAAGGAGACCAGGCGCGCCGTGAGGCGCTCAAAGGCCTCATGATCGCCGGCTCGGGCGGACTTGGAGAGGCCTCGAATCTCCTCGACGAGCTCCAGGAGCTCAGGTCCCTCCTGGAGGGCGATCGAGCGCCCGAGGAGCTCTCCAAGGAGGCGGACATCATCGCGAAGCGGAGCGTGCGGATCAGACATGAAACAGAGCCTACTCGGGAGCCCGCAGGGCGCAAGGGTCTGTTGCGGCTTTTAGAGAATGCCCAGCCCCTTGAGGGTGCGATCGACGAGGTCCGAGGGGCCGTAGAGCTTCTCGTAGTCACGGGCCAGGTCACGGGCGGCGGCGTCACCCCCCATGATCTGGCTCAGGGCTAGAGAGGCGGTGATCACCTCGGGATCCTTCGGGTTGCCGTCCAGGGCGTGGTTGGCGTGGGCGACGGCCGCCTCAAGGTCGCCCTGGGCCATGGCCAGCCGGCACAGGCCCATGCGCGGTCGGACGGTGCTCATCTGGACGTCACGGGCGTCCTTCACCTCCATAGCGCTTCGGAAGTCCGACTCCGCTCCGTCGCGGTCCGCGAGCTGCTCTCGCACCTGACCGCGCCAATAGAACAAGATGGCTGACGGGTGCACCGCGCCTGTCCATCGATCCAGGAACTCAAGCTGGGACGGCAGGTCGCCCGGGAAGTGCCCCTGCACGATGGAGACGATCAGATCGCCGCCGTAGTGGAGACCTCGAAGCTTGATCGCGGAGGTCCGGCGGAGGCTCTCGAGCGCTGTGCCCGCCGAGCGTCGCAGGAGCGGACCGTCATCCCAGAATCGCGCGAGCTCCAGGAGCTTGAAGTGGACATAGAGGTCGTCGGGATCGCTGACGAGGCAGCGCTCAAGCATGCGCAGGTCGCGAAGCTTCTTGTCTCGATCGACCATCGTCTGGCGGACATAGCCCAGGTGACGAACCACGCCCTCGAGGTGGCGCATCGTTTGGCCGGTCGCCGTGAGGCGCTGCAGAACCGGCCGCGAGATGTCCTCGTGGATCGGGTAGCTGAAGCGGATGGTCGAGTGGGATCGAAAGAGCCGAAGAAGGGAGGCGTCCCGATGGTTTCCATGGGGCAGCTCGTTGCGCATCACCACGGTCGCGGCCCCCGCGTCTCTGTGCTGGATCACGTCACGGATCTGTTGGCGCACCTCGGGGCTCGGCCGCTCATCGGCGTCGAGGAACAAGATCCACTCGCCTCGCGCCACCTCAAGGCCCGCGTTTCGCGCCGCTGAGAAGTCGTCGACCCAGGCGAAGTGGGTCACGACCGCTCCCGCGGCCTCACACAGGGCCACCGTCTCGTCTTCCGATCCCGTGTCCACCACGACCAGCTCATCCCAGAGCCCTTCGACCGACTCGAAGAAGGCGGGCAGCATCGCGGCTTCATCCCGGACGATCATGCACAAGCTCAAGCGGGGTTGTTCCATGGGTCTATGGGGCACCCGGAACGACGGGTCGTCAAACTAAAGGCGATGGATTGATCTCCTTGGAAACACCACGGTTTTTCACCGCGAGACGGCCTCTCCGATCCCACACGATCGTGAATGGTGATTCAGTCCGCGGTTCGCAGGAAAAAAAGTTGGAGGGCCACTGAATCACGGTTCATCGCGCCGGTGGCACCGCCGGTGGGGCCTCCCTCGTGCGATCAGGGCAGGCCGGAGATCCACGACTGAATGGCCAATGTTCTGGAGAATTGGCGATTCATTTTTAATTCCAGGCGGTTACTTGACTTTCATTGATCCCGGTACGAGCGTGCGCCGGCCAATGGGGGACCTCGAAGCGCGCACGTAGGTCTCCCGGACACAGCGATCAGCCCGCCACGACTCGTTTGAACGGGCCCCATGAAGAAACCAGGAAGTCTCTCCATGAACGCACTGAATATGATCATCGCGACTCGCATCCCTGCTGCCGCCGCCTTTGACGGCGCCGCACGCTCGGCCGAGTCGGCCTCCGCCATCGTCTTTCGCGACGGCGTCAATCGCATCCTGACCGGCGACGAGCCGGGCGCCTCCACGGTCGTCGTGGCCGCCGAGGCCTGGAGGCGCGCGGACGCAGCCGCGCTCATCTCCGATCAGATCTCCGCGGGGCGCGTGACCTGGGTAGAGGTCACCGCCGCCGACCAGGTCGTTGCGGCTGTCGCCGCCGGCGCCCACGGTCTCATCGTCTGTGGTCTGGAGGGCGCGGGGCTTGTTGGAGACTCGTCCTCTTTGGTCCTCCTGCGCCTCGTGTTGCCCCTCGCCGGTGACCTCCCCGTCCTCGTTCGAGGCGGCATCGGTCCAGACACCGCGGCGGGCGGCGTGGCCGCGGGGGCCTCAGGCGTGGTCCTCGACACCCAGCTCTGGATGGCCTCCGATATGCCGGTCGCCCCGGCGATTCAGACCTTGCTCACGAGCTTCAATCCTCTGGACACGGTCACCTTCGGTCCGGGACTCGGGTTCCGCTACCGGACCTTTGGTCAGGTCGCGACGCGCCCGGTCCGTGAGCTTCGTAAGCTCGAGGGCGGCGAGATGACCGGCGAGCAGCTCTACGCTGAGGTCCAGGGTCGACTGGCGCCAGAGCCGGCGCTGGCTGACCCCAAGAAGGAGCTTCTGCCCCTGGGTCAGGACGCGGGCCTCGCCACGATCTTCGCGGATCGGTTCGGCGGCGTGGCGGCCATGGTCGAGGGACTGCGCGCCGGCGTCGCGAAGCGACTGGCCGCGGCGGAGGCGGACTACCCCTTCGTCGAGGGCAAGGGTATCTGCAGCACAAACGGGACGCGTCTCCCCTTTCATCAGGGCCCGATGGCCCAGGTCGCCGACGTCCCGGAGTTCGCTCAGGAGATCGCGCGATCCGGTTCGATGGCTTGGCTGGCTCTGGCCAACATGCCGACCTCGGTGGCGACGAAGCTCGTCGATGACACGGCAGAGCTTCTGGGCGACCTCCCGTGGGGCGCGGGGATCATCGGTCTCGACGCCAATCGCTACCGCGACGAGCACTTCGCCATGCTCAAAGAGAAGAAGCCTCCGTTCGTCCTCGTGGCGGCGGGCACGGTCGAGCAGGCGATGGACTTTGAGCGCGCGGACGTGGCGACCTGGCTTCACACCCCGACGCCAGGCCTCCTGCGTATGGCGCTCGAGTCGGGCTTGACCCGGTTCATCCTCGAGGGCACTGAGGCGGGCGGTCACGTGGGACCGCTGGGCAGCCTCGCCCTGTGGCAGTACGGCGTCCTGGAGCTGGAGCGGGCCATCGCGGCTGGCGCCGATCCCAGGAGCTTGGCCATGGTGCCTGCTGGCGGACTTGGGGACCCCTCCAGCTCGCGCGCGGCCGCGGCGATCCTCATTGGCCTGCACGGCCAGGGCGTCGCCGTGGGCCTCCAGATGGGCACCTCCTATCTCATGACCACCGAGGCGGTGCAGACAGGCGCCGTAAGCGACACCTACCAGGCCGTGATCGGCGAGGCGGGAGAGACCCTGCTGATGGGGGAGAGCGTCAGCGCGCCCACGCGCGTGCTCCCGACCGCTCACGCCCACGTCACCTTCGCTACCGAGCTCGATCGGCGCGCCCAGGGCGTCGCCCTTAAGGAGCGAAAGGTCGCTTACGAGCACGACAACCTTGGTGGACTGCGCGCGGCGGCCAAGCGACAGAAGATCGACCGCATCGATCCGGATAAGGGCGCCATCTTCGCCACGATCTCCGAGGCCGAGCAGCGAGACACCGGTCTCTTCCACGCAGGGCAGACCGCGGCGATCCTCGGCGAGATCACCGATCTGGCCACCTATCACGACCGCCTCACCAGCGCCTGGTCGACGCCCCTGGCCGCGATCAAGGCGATCCCAGCGACGCCCGCCGCGTCGGCGCCCGCGCCCGCGGCAGCCCCCGGAGCGGGTCGCCCCGATGACATCGTCATCGTCGGTATCGGCGCCATCTTGCCCGACGCCAAAGACAAGGAGGCCTTCTGGCAGAACCTCCTCGCGGGGCACTGCTCGATCCGAGAGGTGCGCCCTGAGGATCGCTGGGATCCGGCTCTCCACTGGAGCGCGGATCGCACCGCTACGGACCGCTCGTACGCGAAGATCGGCGCATTCGTCGATGACTTCGTGCCCGATCGTAAGGCCTTCCGGATCCCGCCGAAGGTCCTGAAGTCCATCGACCGAGTTCAGCTCTTCGCGCTCGAGGCCGCGCGCCAGGCTCTGGAGGACGCGGGCGGGTTCGATGAGTCCTTCCCGCGCGAGACCTGCGCCGTGATGATCGGAGCGAGTCAGGGCGGAGACCTCCGCCTGGAGACGACCTTCCGAACGGAGTTCCCGTTCATGGAGAAGGTCCTCTCGGAGGCCCTCGCGGACGAGGGAGTCGACGGAGACACGGCGAAGAAGGTCCGCGCGCGGTTCGAGGAGAACTACCTCGCCGACAAGACGCCGATCACCGAGGACTCCATGGCCGGAGAGCTGCCCAACTGCATCGCCGGTCGCGTCGCGGGCACCTTCGATCTCGGCGGCGCCAACTGGTCGGTAGACGCCGCCTGTGCCTCGAGCCTCGCGGCGCTCAACGTCGCCGTGCAGAGCCTCCGCGCGGGCGCCCACGACGCAGCGATCGTCGGCGGCGTGGACTCCTGCATGAGTCCCGAGCCGTACGTGAAGTTCTCCAAGATCGGAGCGCTGTCCGATAGCTGGTCGCGGCCGTTTGACGCCTCAGCCAACGGCTTCGTCATGGGCGAGGGCGGCGGCATGCTCGTGATCATGCGCCGGGCCGACGCTGAGGCCCAGGGTCGCAAGATCTACGCCGTGGTGCGCGGCGTGGGCGCCAGCTCGGATGGCCGAGGAAAGGGAATCACGGCGCCGAACCCCAAGGGTCAGCGCCGCGCGGTGCGACGCGCCTATGCGGACGCGGGCGTCGATCCCAAGTCCGTGACGTACTTTGAGGCCCACGGCACGGGAACCCCCGTGGGTGATCCGGTTGAGGTGGGCAGCTTGATCGACGTGGTCGGTCGAACGACTCACGGCGCCGGCCTCGGCTCGGTGAAGAGCAACATCGGTCACCTCAAGGCGGCCGCGGGCGCCGCCTCTCTGGTGAAGACCGCCATGGCGCTTCATCACAAGACCCTGCCGCCGACGCTCGGCGTCACGAACCCCAATCCCAAGCTCCCGCTGGCGGACGGAAACATCCGGCTGCAGCTCGAGCGCGGTGACTGGGATGTCCCCGAGGGTGTCGCCCGTCGCGCGGGCATCAGCGCCTTCGGGTTCGGAGGCACCAACGTCCACGTCGTCCTCGAAGAAGACGGCGCTTGGACTTCCCCGGGCAGCGAGATTGACGTGATGGACGACACGACCACGAACACCCCCGCTCCAGTCGCGATGGCGGCCTCCCCTGTGGCCCCCCAGCCGGCGGCCCCGGCCGCTCCAGTGGCGTCCTCGCCC
The DNA here is from genome assembly GCA_937897815.1 of uncultured Pseudomonadota bacterium. Taxonomy (GTDB): domain Bacteria; phylum Myxococcota_A; class UBA9042; order PHBI01; family CALCNF01; genus CALCNF01. The sequence goes on from CALCNF010000440.1 coordinate 16,657, forward strand.
GCGGCGAGCGCCGGCGGCGTAAGCCAGGAGGACGCGTACGCGACCGTGGTGAAGGTTCTTTGCGAGCGCACGGGCTACGAGTCCGACGAGATCGAGCCTGAGTTCGAGCTGGAGGCAGACCTGGGCATCGACACGGTGAAGCAGGCCGAGATCATGGCGGAGGTCCGCGAGGCCTACGCTCTTGAGAAGGACGCCGACTTCCGACTGGCGAGCTACCCGACGCTCCAGGATCTCGCCCGCTACGTCGTGGAGCGCTCGGCGCTCTCTGGCGACGCGGTCGCCGCCCCGTCGACGCCCGAGCCCGCGGCCGCCCCTGAGCCGGCCGCCGCGCCGGCCCCGGTCGCCGTCTCGGTCGGCGTGAGTCAGGAGGATGCGTACGCGACGGTGGTGAAGGTTCTTTGCGAGCGCACGGGCTATGAGTCCGACGAGATCGAGCCTGAGTTCGAGCTGGAGGCAGACCTGGGCATCGACACGGTGAAGCAGGCCGAGATCA
>CALCNF010000441.1 GCA_937897815.1 uncultured Pseudomonadota bacterium
CGGCTCAAGAACGGGCACCATGGAGCGCCCACTAACACGAAAGCGCAGGCGACGGCGAAGCAGCCAAGAGGCTAACTCCCGCCACCCCGCTCGCTCCACCTGGTCAGCTCGCGGTGTACCAGGCGATGTCTCTTCCCTTGGTCGCCCAGAAGATCTTGTGGATCTCCTCGACAGCATCCATGAGCTCCTGCGCATGCACGGCGCTGACCTCCACCTTCACGGTCGAGCAGAGCTTGGCGGCCTTCCAGAAGGTGTCATGGAGGTCGGGATAGGCTTCCAGGTGCGGCGGCTTGAAGTAATCCGTCCAGAGCACCAGCAGCTCGCTCTTCGCGAGGTGCGCCTGCTCCTCCTTGATGGCCACATAGCGGCTCACGGTGTTGAGATAGGCGGCCATGGCGGCGGTATCGTCGGGATCCGGCGGCGTGAGCGACAAGATCTTCTTCGTCATGGAGACCGCGGCCTCGGCGGCGATGCGGATAGAAGCGGGGTCGTAGACGCCGCACGGGCCATCACAGTGAGCTTCAGCGACGGGCGCCGGCCGGCGCTCGCGGAGTTGCTGGAGAGCCTTCTCGAGCATGGGAGTTCCTCTTTGGTTCGTATGACTGACGCCAACGTCGGCGTACGCGGTACGCTATCGCCTCCGCTCCCGGACAGCAAGGGCACCCACGCTCCTATCGGAGACGCCTAGGTCTGGATGGGATTTCCGATGTTGTACATCCCCGTGTTCGAGTAGTCCCGCCCCGGAACGCGCTCGATCTCGGGCGGAAACACGCGACGCTTGTCCTCATAATACGCGTCACGCCGTTCCCCCTCGGACACACCGTTGTAGGTCAGGTACGCGGCTCGGCGTGGAGCGTCACTTCGATTGGCGCCTGAGCGATGGGGCAGAAATGACCCGAAGAGCACGAGATCGCCAGGCTCGGTCAGCACGGGCTCCCACCGCTCCCCCTCGATCACGCGCTGCGCGAGAGACTGACCCTCGTCCATCTCCAGTAGCCCTGACTGGTGTCGGCCATAGGCCATCTCCAGGCACCCATTCCCCGGGTTCGAGGCGTCGATAGAGACCATCGCCGTGATATGAAAGCGCTGGCCAAACGCGGCGAACGCTGGCGCGTCCTGATGGGCAGTGAACCCACTTCCGCCGGCTTGCTTGAAGTTGATCTTCTCCTTGAAGAGCACCGCGGGCTCTCCAAAGAGCTGCTCGAGGACGCGCAGGAGTCCGGGGTCGTGAAGAAGTCCTCGCCAACCCTCATGGTACTCAAGGAAGTTCTCTACGCGGCACAGCATCCGTGGGTCGCCGCCGTCCGCCGCAGGCTCGAAGTACTTCATCCAACGCCCGGGCGTCTCAGGCCACTCGGCGAGCTCGTCGGTCCACGCGGCGAGCTTGGACGGGTCGAAGAACCTTTGGAGGTGCAGGCAGCCCCGCGCTCGCCACTCGTTCAGCTGATCTTCTTTAAGCTCCATGATCCCTCCGATAGTCCTCCGCGAGCTCGCGGAGGACGTCCAGGCTCAGCCCCTCGCCCCCCTCCACCTTTGCGGCCTCATCCCAGGCGCGGAGCCGCAAGATGTCTCGAAAGCGGGGGTGCTGCTCGAAGGCAGCGGCCTCCTCGTGGTCCATCACGCCCCCCTGAAAGGCTAGGGTCCCCAGACTCGCCTCGGAGAGCCGATCCGCATAGCCAGGGCGCGCAAAGCAGAGATAGCGCTTCGCCTGAACATGCAGCTCCACGAGCTCCGCGACCTCGCCCCCGAGACCACAGGCCCGCAAGAGATCGGCGCCCAGGCGCTCGTGCTCAAGCACGCCAAGACGGTCCATCCTCGGCGCGCCTTCCGGGGCCGCCAGATGACCGATGTCATGAAAGAAGGCCCCCAACACGAGCGCGTCAGAGGCGCCCGCTCGCCGGGCGAGCCACGCCGCCTGCTGCATGTGCTCCAGCTGACTCACCGGCTCCCCGATATAGTCCTGTTGGCCCTCCTGGGCGTAGATCTCGAACAGGCTCTCTAACGTCAGCACGGCCATCGCGTTCCTCCAAGCCCCTCCGCTTGAGAGCCCGACGGGCCCAAGCGACCTGGCTGAGGTACCAGAGGGGAAGCCGCAGATCCAATCACGGGCAGGCGGATCAAGGTACGTTCTGGCGAACCGCCTCTCGAGGCCTCCCCTGCCCTGCCCGGCCGGATGCAGCTGCGCCTCATGGGGTCCTGCCGGCGGCCTCGCGTGAGCGGCGTCTCGCTGGCCCCGCGAGTCCGCTTGAGCGCACGACGCCTGCGGGCATACACTCGCGCCGAGCACGTCGGCACCCGAGGCCGGCCACCCGGGAGAGAGCACCATGAACCGTTACGCGACTCGCGGACCCCGCAGATGCCTGGGGCAGGCCTTCCTGACGATGGCCGCAGCTGTGCTCGTCTGGATTCCTGTCGCCTACGCGGAAGAGGCCCCGGCGCCCAGCGACGCGCCGAAGAGCCTCGAGGAGCTCCTGAGCCGCGTCGATGACAGCGGGCGTGGGCGCTCCAGCCAAGCGGTCATCGAGATGAAGGTGAAGACGCGTCGCTACACGCGCAGCATGCGTATGGAGGTCTGGAGCAAGGGAACGGAGCGTTCGCTGATTCGGCTTCTCGAGCCCGCGAAGGATCGTGGCGTGGCCACCCTGAAGGTGAAGAAGGACCTCTGGAACTACCTACCCAACACCGACCGAACGATGCGCGTGCCCAGCGCCATGATGGGCGGCGCCTGGATGGGCAGCCACTTCTCCAACGACGACCTGGTCCGCGAGAGCCGACTATCCGAGGACTACACCTTCGCGCTCGCGCCAGGCTCCCCTCCCCTGGGCTCCGAGCAGGTCACGGTGCGCTGCACGCCCAAGCCGAAGACGCCGGTCGTCTGGGGACATGTGGACGTGGTCGCGACGAAGGCAGGCGTGCCGGTCAGGCAGGAGTTCTACAGTGAGAAGGGCGTGAAGGTCCGCACCTTCACCTACAGCGATGTGCGGACGATTGGGGGCGAGCCCGTCCCTATGAAGATGGAGGTCGCGGTCCACGCGAAGCCCAACGAGAGCACCGTGCTCGTCTTTCACGAGCTGAAGCTCGACCCCAAGCTCGACGACAGCCTGTTCTCGCTTCAGGCCCTGAGGGACTAGATGCTCGCGTCCATCGCCTGGCGGAACCTCTGGAGGAACCCGCGACGCACCCTGCTCACGGCCCTGACCATGGCCATGGCGGTGGCCTTCTGCATCTTCATCAACTCCGCGAGCGCGGGCTTCCTCCAGAACATGCACCAGGCGGTCGTCGATCGAAGCCTGGGCCACCTGCAGATCCATCACCCCGACTACCCCGAGACCATGTCGCCTTACGACGTGGTGCCGGATGCCGAGGCCGTGGTCGAGGCCCTCTTGAAAGACCCGCTGGTCCGCACCGTCGCGCCGCGTGTTCAGGCCTTCGGCTTGTACGCCGGAGCGGGCGACGAGGCCACCTCAGGCATGCTCGTCGGTGTGGACCCCAAGGCCGAGGCTGGTCTCACGCACATCAACGAGCGGGTCGAGGACGGCCGCTGGCTCGAGGGAGGCCA
>CALCNF010000442.1 GCA_937897815.1 uncultured Pseudomonadota bacterium
CGCCACAGGACCCCTTTTTCCTCGTCAATCAAACGTCGCACCCGCGCATGAAGCTGCTCAGTAGGGAAGGGCCGGCCGGGAAAGCAATCGTCATGAAAGCCAGCCAGGAACGCCCTCAACAGGCCCTCGTGCTCCAAGAGGACCGGCACCATGGAGCCGCCGGCCGGGTCGGGCCGAATGACGTGGGTCACCTCGTAGAGCCCCTGGTCCATCTGGAGCGCAAATGGACGCCCGTGGGTTCGAGACCATGCCTCGGAGAACGCCTCCGTCGCGCGCACAGGCCCCTCCGCCATCTTGAGCTCGATCGCGTTCTTCGTCAGCGCTGCCGAGAGCTCTCGGGCCTGCGCGTCCGTGATGTCGCTCATCACGAGCGCCTGACTGGCGTGCATGACGATCGCGTGAGCCGACGAGACTCCCGCCTCTTCGAACGTCAGGAAGGTGTGGCTGGGAGCGTCTGCTGGGCTCGTTTGGGCGCGCTCGCACATGCCGAGCGCCAGACAATGGAGCGACTCGTTCGACGACAAGACGTCTCCGCGCCTTCCCAGGAACTCCTCGACGTTCTCACAAAGGCTCCAACTCATGTCACCTACTCGCGCGTCGTGCTCGCCTCAAACTCTCGCCACCTGAGGGAGTCTGGCGTTGATCGAGGAGAACCACAAACCGGAAGCCGCGTCGCGCTCGACGCTCCCGGGATCGCTCGTGCGGTCTCAGCCCGGCCTCGTCAGTGTCTTGCTTTGTCGTGGCGAGCACAGGAGTCTTCGAGGTGCCCCGGGAGTACAATGGAACTGGTTTGGTTCAAGAGAGATCTCAGGGCATATGATCACGACCCGCTATGGACGGCCGCTCGTCACGGCCCCCTCTACGGCGTTTACGTCCTCGAGGACGACTACCTCCGGCACCCCACGACCTCGCCGCTGCATGTCTCGTTTCTCCTGAGCGCGCTCAGCGCTCTGCAGGAGCAGCTCCGGGCTCTGGGCGGTGAGCTCCACGTCGCACGGGGAGACGTGGTCAAGGTGTTCCAGGCTCTCCATGAGCGACACGGGATCACCCGCCTGTGGTCTCACCAGGAGACGGGCCTGGGCTTCACCTATGACCGAGACCGCGCCGTAGCGGCCTGGGCCCGCGAGCTGGGGATTCCTTGGAGGGAGTTTCGTCAGCATGGCGTGTTCCGCGGGCTTCGCGAGCGGGACGGTTGGGCGGACCGGTGGCACGCCGAGATCACCGCGGATCCCACAACCTCGCTCGAGGGGCCACAGTGGTGTCGGCCTGACGACGCGCTCGCGTCCATACCGAGCCTCGCTGAGCTCTCCCTCTCGCGACTGCCAGAAGAGCGGGCCGACCACCCGGAATGGGAGGCGGGGGAGCATCTCCTGCAGACCTTCCTCACCGAGCGAGGGCAGGGCTACCAAAAGGGAATGTCAGCGCCTGAGGAGGGTTGGGTAACGTGCAGCCGAATCAGCCCGCACCTCGCTCTGGGCACACTCTCGTTTCGACACGTGTTTCGCGAGTTCATGTCGAGAAAGGTCGCGCTGAAGGAGGAGCCGAAGTCCCCCGATCGCACCGCCTGGCAGCGCTCGCTACAGAGCTTTGGAAAGCGCCTGCGCTGGCACTGCCACTTCATTCAGAAGTTGGAGGCGGAGCCGGAGCTGGAGTTCCACGCGATGCACCGGCACCTGCGCGGTCTCAGGCCGATGCCCGATGACACGACACGAATCGACGCCTGGTCCACGGGACACACGGGCTATCCGATGGTCGACGCCTGCATGCGTTCGCTCAACCACAACGGCTGGCTGAACTTTCGGATGCGCGCCATGCTCGTGAGCTTCGCGTGCTACCACCTCTGGCTCCCCTGGCAGCTCGTCTCCGAGCGGCTGGCCCGTAAGTTCATCGACTACGAGCCAGGCATCCACATCTGCCAGGTGCAGATGCAGAGCGGCGTCACGGGCATCAACGCGCTCCGGATGTACAGCCCCGCCAAGCAGCTCCTGGATCAGGACCCTACGGGCTCATTTGTCCAGCGCTGGGTGCCTGAGCTCGCGGGCCTCCCTGTGGAACAGCTCGCTTCTGCGCTCCCGATCGGCGATGGGGCACAGGCGTCGGCGATCGACTACCCGGCGCCGATCGTCGAGCACGTGGAGGCGACCCGGTCGGCGCGGTCCAAGATCTGGTCGATCCGAAGCCGCGCCGACTCGAAGCTGGAGTCACAGCGGGTCTATGAAAAGCATGGAAGTCGAAGACGCCCAGACCGCGCTCCACGCGATGGCAAGAGGCAGCGCTAACTTCCGCCAGGAGGTCGTCATCGAGGCGCTCTCGCGGTCGTCGTGCGCGCCGTCTCCACGCCTGGAGGGCTCGTCGTCATCGACGGGCTCTTCCTCGCTTCAGGAGGGCTTCAGCCAGTGGGTGCGCGTCTTGCCCACACCCTTGAGCTCCACCTCGCCGCGCTCCTCAAACGTCAACGTCTCAGTCAAGCTCTCGCGGAACGCCGCAGAGACGTGAACCCGACCTGGCTCTCCGCTGGACTCCAATCGCGACGCCAGGTTCACCGAGTCCCCCCAGAGGTCATAGGCGAACTTGGTTGTGCCGATGACGCCGGCCACGACAGGCCCGCGGTGCAGGCCGACCCTGAGCCGCAGGTTGTGACCGGACTCGGCGCTGAACGTCTCCATAATCTCCAGCATCCCCAGGGCGCAGCGCGCGATTCGCTCCCCGTGATCCATCACTGGCTTCGGCACCCCGCCGGCAACCATGTACGCGTCGCCGATGGTCTTGATCTTCTCCACTCCGCAGCGCGCGATGAGGTCATCGAATCGCTCGAAGATCTCGGCGAGCAGCGCCACGACCTCCTCCGCAGGCATGGAGGCGGCCAGGGGCGTAAACCCGACGATATCTGCAACTTCACCATGCTCGCCAATACTTTGCCGGAATGCGGTCA
>CALCNF010000443.1 GCA_937897815.1 uncultured Pseudomonadota bacterium
CTCGACAAAGCGGCCGACGCGGACGCCGGAAGACTCATCAAAACCGAGGCTGTGGAGTGCGCTCTCCACGGCCTGTCCCTGGGGGTCCAAGACGTCCGCTCGGGGCGTCACAACTACGCGTGCGAGAAATGCCATGTTCAGGCCTCCACATGGAAAGATGCCGCCCTATAGCACCGGCGCGTGCGGGCCACAACGTGCACGCGCGCGGACGTGCACGATTCCTCCGTGAGCGCCTCGCCGTGCACTGTTGGAGGTAGACGCGCGCAGGCCTTCACGTCTAGAACAAGTCGTGATGCGAATCGCTCTGATCATAGCCGGAATCCTCCTCTGCTCCGCTTGCGCCTCTACCCAGGGAAGCGCGCTGGGAACGAGCGCGGTCTTTGAGGTCATGGAGCGAGGGAGCGACGCCGGGCGACTGGCGCGTCTGAAGCGCTTGGAGCTCCCGAGGAACGCCACCCTGTCCATCGAGCCCATTTGGTTCGTAGGTCGCCTGAGAGACGAACGACCCGATCTCCGACCTCAGATCGTCTTGCGCCTTGTGCTGGAGGACGGCGGCGTTCTCCAGTGGGATCTTCACGACGGCGCCACACCCCTGGCGGGACGTTGGAACCCACAGCAGCGCTACAAGCTGTCGCTCGGCGGGGCCTCAACCGGGCCTTGGCACGTGCGTGGCCTGGCAAGACTCGAGATTCTCCTCGCTGAGCTGGACGCTGAGCCATCCGCAGGAGCGCCGGGCGCGGCTTCACTGACGACGCCGACCAGCGCCAACTGGGCCGCCACTGAAGCCGCCGCGAATGCCATCGGCGCCGACCTGGAGCTGGTCGGCCAGATCCCCATCATGGCGACGGATGATGCCCCGCCTGGCGAGCGGCTGCTGCATCTCGCGATCGTCGAGGCGGAGCCCCATCCGTTGAGCGGAGACGAGGCGGGGGCCGAGCGACGCCTCGCGGCGAGCGCGAGGCTCCTGCGAACGGTCCGGGACGGCGACCCGGCCGTCGCGGACTCAGAGGGCCGCCCGGTCCCCTCGATGAGCGCCCTCACGCTCCGACTTGCCATCACCATCGAAGACCACCTGACACGGCCACCGCCCGGCGAGAACCAACAAGAGAAGCGCGAGAAGGACTGGGACCGAGAGCGGTGGATGCGTGAACCTGCGCCACGACAGCTCAGCGGCTACCCCGTCCATGGAACCCGACATGGAGACGCCTCACGATGAACACCCTGACCACACAGATGGGCGAACTGAACTGCCGAATCGTGGGGGCTGAGAACCCCAGCTTCGTGGTCGTGCTCTGTCACGGCTACGGCGCGCCGGGCACCGATCTTGTGCCCATGGCGCGCGAGCTTCTCTACCTGAAACCCGACCTGGCCGATCGCGTGCGCTTCCTCTTCCCGGAGGCGCCCCTGACCCTCCCCGGCTTCTTTGGCGGTCGCGCGTGGTGGCAGATCGATGTCGCACGCTACGAGCGAGCCATGCGAACGGGCGAGCTGCGCGACATGCGAACGGAGGTCCCCGAGGGCCTCGCGCCCTCGAGGCGGAAGCTCATGGCCCTCCTGGAGCTGGCCCAGGTGGAGACCGGCCTGCCCATGAGCCGATTCCTGATCGGAGGCTTCTCTCAAGGAGCGATGCTCGCGACGGACGTGACCCTCCGCCTGGAGGAGGCGCCTGCTGGACTCGCAGCCCTATCGGGGACGCTCCTGTGCGAGGAGGAGTGGCTTCCCCGCGCCGCGAAACGAGCGGGGCTGCCTGTGTTGCAGAGCCACGGCCGCATCGATCCCATCCTGCCGTACCAGGCCGCCGAGTGGCTTCGTGAGCTGCTGGAGGAGTCGGGACTGGACGTCGAGTTCATCCCCTTCGACGGCGCGCACACCATTCCGGGTGAGTCGATGATCGCTCTGGCGAGCCTGATCGAGCGCCTGGCGACCGTCGACTAGGGGACGTCGAGCTGGTTGGAGTTTGAATCTCCCCAGCAGAGCACCGATCCGTCCTCGCGTATCCCGCAGGCGTGGTCATTGGCGAGGGCGATAGACGTCCAGGGCCCGTCTGGCACATCCATCAGGGCAGCTTCGGGCTCGCCCCAGCAGTGAACATCTCCGGAATCCGTGAGCCCGCAGGTGTGGAGCTTTCCAGCGGAGATCTGAGTGAACGTCAGGTCCGAGGGTGGGCTCCCCTGGCCGTTGTTCCCCGATCCCCAGCACGCGACCTCCTGGTCGTCCGAGAGCGCACAAGCGTGCGAGGCTCCGGAGCTGACCTGGGTGTAGCTCCCCTCCTGAGGGACGTTGAGCTGTCCTGAGTTGCCGTATCCCCAGCACGCGATGGATCCGTCCTCCGCGACCGCGCAGGTGTGGTTGTAGCCGGCGCTGACCGAGACGTAGCTTCCGGCCGGCGCATCGATCTCGTCGAAGTCATCACTCCCCCAGCACTTCAGCGCTCCGGAGATCTGAACCCCACAGTTGTGGAAGCGCCCCGCCGCCACCGC
>CALCNF010000444.1 GCA_937897815.1 uncultured Pseudomonadota bacterium
AAGCAGGGCCCGAAGTGGTCGTCACGTGTGAGCTCGAGCAGAGGGGGGATGCACGCGGTCGCGCAGACCGCGGACTCCTGCAGGGCACAGCCGAGGCAGTTGGGAGAGACACCTCCACAATCCAGGAGGCACTCCATCTCTGTGCGGCCCTCTGGGCACCCATTGATGCATTCAGTGACCGCCCCGCACTTCGAGCCCGCCGGCGGCACGGGCTGGTAGGGTTCCACGATCGTAAGGTAGTTCATGCACATCTCATCGCGCGTGCCTTCCCCCCAGCGGATGTCCGCGGGATCCTCGATAACGCCGTTGATCGAGGGCTGGTTCGCCAGAGTGTTGTCATAGACACACTCAAGGGACAGGCCGTCGCCCGGCGCCAGAACGATGGGCTCGTCCTCATGGAGGAAGTAGCCCTCCTGCCAGTTGAAGTCCCAATCGGGGATCTCGATGGCGCACTCCGTGGCGCCGTCAGCCCGGACCACCTCGGTCTTGTAACGGCTGCCCAGCAGATGCATGTGGGGGCCAAGACGCACGATCGTGATGGGCTTATCGGTGTAGTTCTTAAACAGGTGCTTGTTGACGGCCGCCGGATCATTGGCCGCAGCGAAGAGGTCAGGGAGAAGGATAGGGCGAGATCCCGCGAGATACTCAGTAGGCTCGCTCGTGAGCATCATCTCAAAGCGAGATTTGTCCTCGGTGATGCTGCCCCCGAGCGTGTTGTAGTGGATCTGCATCACGATGCGGCTCCCCGCGGGGATGTGCGTCGAGACGAGCGGGTCCGGTGTGGTGGGCTGGCTTCCCGGCACCCAGGTGCCCACAAGAATTGGCAGGTTACCGGCGTCATCCAGGGAGGCTCCCTCGCCATCCGATGGGAAGGGTGCGCCGAAGCAGGTGTATCCGCTGCCCTCCGCGGCGTCCGCCTCCAGGACATCCGTTAGGGACTCGCCGGCGACGGCGTAGACCAGGATGTGATGGACCAGGTCGGTCTTGTCGGGCACGGCCCGCGAGCTCAGCAGAAACTGCTCCTCCGGGATCTCGATGTCGAGCACGAAGCACCTGTAGTCATCCGGGAGCTCTGCGTTGGGGAGGTACGGCTCGGTCATGTTGGCGACGTGGGTCGGCTCGAAGGACACGGCCGGCTCCGGAGCGCTGTCCTGGACGGGTGCATCTGAAGGTGACCCCTCTGGCATGCCCTCCGCGATCCAACGCTCGAGTAACTCCGCTGCCCCTTCGGGCGCTACCCGCTGATTGGTGAACTCTCTACAGGAGGTGTCCGGGAGCCACGGCGGCATTCGGCCCTCCTCCATGGCCACCACGCTCGCCGCCGCCCAGGTCCTTGCGTCAGCATAGTTGTCCAGGGCGAATGGCGCCGAGGCGCCCGCGACGTGGCAGCTGGCGCAAGCCTGCGTAAACATCGGGGCGATGTCTCGGTGATACGTAACTTCGTGCGCGGCCGTCGCGGATTCGTCAGCGCCGCAGCCGCTCGCAAAGGTCAGAAGAGCCGCCAGGGAAAGCGCGCTAACTCGTTTCATGATGCTCATAAGTTCTCTCGACTCCGACGGTCATCGGGCGCGCCTCAGGGCGGTGTGTGCGCCGTACGCTCGCGCGAAGGGGGGCTCGCGGCGTATTGTAGTGGGCGATGGACCCCTCCTCGCACCAACGCCGCGATCATATCCAGGGGGCGAGCCTCGAACAAGGACGGGTATCCACGGCCTGTAGCCAACGCGTCGAGGCCCGCCGGTGATCCTGGTCTACATCGCCGTGGGATCCACCTTGGGTGCTCTCGCGCTGCTTTTTTGTTGGGCCATGCTGGAGCTTCGTTCGCTT
>CALCNF010000445.1 GCA_937897815.1 uncultured Pseudomonadota bacterium
CGTGATGAACACCTCGCCGATACCCACAGGGCTCACGGTGACCGTGTCGATCTGTTCGCCGTCCTTCCACACCGCCAACTCCAGCTGGAACCAACCCGCGGGCCCCTGGACGCTTCCGAGAAACGTGGAGCCAGATGGCGCGTCGTCGACCGAGGCGAACGCTGTGGGCTCGCCCGAAGGCGTCCCATCGAGGGCGAGGGGAACCAGGCGACCCTCGATGGCGTCGCAGTCCATCTCGATGGTGCCCGCGACCTCAAAGGAGCCGACGTTACCTGGCTGACGCTGAACCACCTCATGAGGGGAGGGCGAGATCACGTTCAGGGAGAGCCCCTTGGGGGCCTGGCCGGCTCGCACGAGCACGCTGAGGGTCTTGAGCGTGTAGCCCGAGGCGTTCGCCATGAACGTCCAGTCGGAATGTTCGCCCGGGTTGTTCCCGATGCCCAGGTCGCTGTCGTTGTAGGCGCCCCCCCAGGCGTTGTAGGCGAACAGGGTGGTCCCCGTGGCATAGTCGTGGACCTGCATGCTTCCGTAGTCGCCGTTGCCAGCGGGTTGGTCGCCCCAGTCATAGATCCCGTCGCTGGCGCCAGGGACGCCCGCGCTGTTGCCCGTCAGGTAGTTGGTCGGCCAGAACTCGACAGCCACCGTGTCCAGATCGGACAAGCCCGCCAGGTCGGGATGATTCGAGGCGACGTGAACCTCCTCGACCAGCTGCTGCAAGACCACGCCCGCTCCCGACGCGGGCACGCCGGTCTGACTCGCGGTGAGCACCAGGGCCGGCATGGAGACATACACCCAGACACGCTCCTCACCAGGCTTCTGAAGCTCCAGGTGATAGGCCACCCGATCAAAGGGCATGTCGATGGTGTCGGTGAGATCTTGAGCGTAGGCCACCCCGTTGGCGTTGTGGGCCGCGCTGTTCGGGATCTGAAGCTCATAGACCAGGGCGTAATCTGCGGCCTCAGGGGCGTCGTCGACGACCCCCGCCATGGCATGTGTGGCGCTCGTCCCGAGAAGAATCAGCGACGCCAGCAGACCCGATTGAAATGAGGACATAGTGAGCTCCTTGGTGCCCTACGAACCTAACCCGGGAGGCACCGCTCCGACCAACGCTGGCTCAAAGAGCGCCTAACCGGGGACGACACGAAACGCTCGTGCTCGGCCCGTCTCCGGTACTTGAGCGCACTCAAATCGGCTATGCTCCACCCCTCCGACAGGAGCCGCACCGTCGCCACTTACCTGGAGCCTCCTCCCAGATGAGCCCAACCGCCGTCGCAGACCCCCTAGCGGGCACCGTGCTCTCGGGACAGTTTCGTCTCGTGGACCGGCTGGCGAGCGGCGGCATGGGGACGGTTTATTCGGCCGAGCAGCTGGACGCCAACAACCGCCTTGTCGCGGTGAAGCTGCTGGAGCTGCCCAAGACGCTCACAGCCGAGGAGAGCGTCCGGGCGCGGGCGGCCTTTCAACGCGAAGCTCAGGCCATGAGCGTGCTCACGCACCCCCACACGGTGCGGCTCTATGCCTACGGAGATGACGCCACGACTGGGCTCCTCTGGCTGGCGATGGAGAAGCTCGACGGCATGGATCTGGGCGAGTTCATCGCTCTGGAGGCGCCCGTCGCGCCCGAGCGGGCCGTGCGGATCGTCGAGCAGGTCTGTCGAAGCGTCGGCGACGCTCATGGGCACGGGATCATTCACCGCGACCTCAAGCCCGCCAACGTCTTCTTGTGCACTCACGAGGGGTATCCGGAGTGGGTGAAGGTCCTGGACTTCGGGATCGCTCGAATCCTCGGTGACGACGTGGATGGCACCGGAAGCGGGCGGTTCTCTGGGACCCCCAGGACCATGGCGCCGGAGCAGTGCACGGCCGGCGGGGAGATCGTCCCAGCTACGGACTTCTACGCCCTGGGCTGCATCCTCTTTGAGATGCTCACGGGAGCGCCGCCTTATCCCGCCGAGAGCGTGGGCGAGTACCTGACCGCTCACATGAACGCTCCGATTCCCCGCGTCGTCGCGGAGGGGCTCTACGAGGAGGAGAGCAAGGCCTGGGATCACACCTTTATGAGGCTCCTGGCCAAGCGCGCCGGCGGTCGGCCTCAGAGCGCCGGCGAGATGATCGAGCTCCTGGAGCAGACGCTGAGCGGGAAGGTCTCTGAGCCCCAGCCTGATCTGGGCGCATCGGAGCAGATCCCGCCGAGGTCTGCAGCTTCCGCGTCACGCCAAGCCCCCACTGAGGAGCTCTCCGCAGCGCTCAAGCCGGCGAGGGCTGGAGCCTCGCGCTGGCTCTGGGCGCTCTGGGTCTTCGCGGCCGTGGCCGCCTTCTTCTTGTGGGAGGGTGAAGAGGTCGTCGTGGAGCGTCCCGAGCCGCCGGAGCGCCCCACGTCTCGC
>CALCNF010000446.1 GCA_937897815.1 uncultured Pseudomonadota bacterium
GCCGTAACGCTTGAGGCCCAAGGTCGCCCGGAGGCTCTGGAGGAGCTGCTCACCTGGCTCAGGGATGGACCTCGAGCGGCCCGTGTCGATGCCCTCCAGGTCTCCTGGATCGACGCGATGGATGGGGAGCGCGGCTTCGAGATTCGCCGCTAGGTCGACCCGCTTGTCTCCCGCGGGTCCTCCCAGGGCCTCGAGCCTGAGACTCGCGAGCCCGCGGCCGGCAGGTCGGGCGACCAGAGAATGCTCCAGCGCTCTGGCGTTCTAGAGGCTCGACCGGTACCGTTTGGTCCATGACGCGAGCCTATCCAATTACCCTGGGCTTACTCCTGGTCTTGAGCGCCGCCTGCGCGACCGAGGTGAAGGTCCCAAGCTCGCCCGCGCCGACCCCCGAGACCGACACGCTCTCGGACACCTCTGAGCCCACGGATGGAGACGTGGGCGTGGCCTCGGAGACCGCCCCAGAGGACGCGACGGCAGGAGAGGCCGGGGTCTCGGACGTGCCCGAAGAGACTTCGACCGATGGGACACCACCAGGAGACGCCACCCCGCCGGGGGACGCCTCTACCGCCGACGACGTCTTTGTCCCCTCGGATGGCGCGTGCGAGCCCGACTGCGAGGGCAAGACGTGCGGTTCGGATGGTTGCGGAGGCATCTGCGGCTATTGCACCTACCCCCTCGTCTGTGATGCTGAGGGCGCCTGCGTGGAGGTCTGCGAGCCTCAATGCGATGGGAAGACCTGTGGCCCCGATGGCTGCGGGGGCCAATGCTCCCCCGGATGCGATGAGTCGCTCGTCTGCGGAGAGGACGGTCTCTGCTATGAGGCGGCCTGTGAGCCCGACTGCAACAACAAGGTCTGTGGTGACGATGGCTGCGGTGGAGACTGCGGGCTGTGCGCATCACCGAAGGTGTGCATCAACGGTGGGTGCGCCCTTGGCCCGTGCGGGACGGTCGACGCGGTTGGCGAGTGCCAGGGCGAGGTCGCGGTGACCTGCGAGGATCTGGTGAACCTCGTGGAGGACGACTGTGACGAATACGAAGGACTGAAGTGCGCCTACGACGGCTGGGCGAACAAGTTCGCCTGCATCGATGTCGGCCCGTGCGTTCCCCAGTGTGAGGGCAAGGTCTGCGGGAGTGACGGATGCGAGGGCACCTGCGGTGCCTGCACCAATGGCTGGGCGTGCGAGCTCGGCCAGTGCAAACCGGAGCCTGGGGGCGACTGTGGCTCCATTACGGGGACCGGCAAGTGCGAGGGCGAAATCCTCATCTTCTGCTCCGCCGAGAAGATCTACATGGTCGACTGCGGAGTCACCGGCGAGGACTGCAAGTGGGACTCGGGCGCCAACGCGTTTGGGTGCCTGTAGATGGCGGCTGTACGACGACCCGTGCGGATCGCGATTCTCACGGTATCGGATTCGCGAACCCTGGAGACCGACACCTCGGGCGCCTACCTCGTCGGGGCGGTGGAGGCCGAGGGCCACCACCTGGCCGACCGCCAACTCGTCTCAGACGACGTCGCGCTCATACGCGCCCAACTCGAGCGTTGGGTAGCCTCAAGCGACGTGGAGGTCGTGCTCACCACCGGTGGCACCGGCATCACAGGCCGGGACAGCACACCGGAGGCCATCACGGCCCTATTGACGAAAGAGATCCCCGGCTTTGGGGAGCTCTTCAGGTGGCTGAGCTTTGACGAGATCGGCGCCTCCACAATCCAGAGCCGAACGCTCGGCGGGCTCGCTCAGACGACGCTGATCTTCGCCCTCCCCGGATCCACGGGCGCCTGTCGCCTCGGCTGGGAGCGGATCCTCAAGCCCCAGCTCAACATCGACACACGACCCTGCAACTTCGTGGAGCTGCTCCCTCGGCTGACGGAGTAGCTCAGCTTCGAAGCAGGTCGTGAATCGGCCTCAGGGGTCCAACCTCACGGCACACCACGCTCACGGCCATCATGATCGGCACGGAGAGGAACGCGCCTGGAATGCCCCACAGGAACGACCAGAGGACCAGCGCGAACAGCACCGCGAAGAAGTTCAGGTTCAGGCTGTCGCCGAAGACCTTGGGCTCGATGATGTTGCCGAACACAAAGGGGACAACCGATACCGACAGCGCAGCGGAAACCGCCATTCCGGTGGAGTCGGCGAACTGCAGCCCGATGAGGAGCACGGCGGGGACGGTCGCCAGGATTGGGCCGACCGTCGGGATAAAGTTGAGGATGAAGCCCAGGAAGCCCCACAAGATCGCGAAGTCGACCCCAAAGGCCGACAAGACCAGCCACATGCTGAAGCCGACGCCCAGAGACAAGAGGGACTTCAGGAGCATGTAGTGCTGAATACCGGAGTCGATAGCCGCGAGAATTCGCGCCGAGCGATCGGCGTCCCCGGTGGCCTCGCTCGCCGCCTGGTCGAGCCGCTCGTCAACCCGTCGCCGCCCGATAATGAGCGCCACCATCAGCAGCATCACGAGGACGATGTTCGCGGCGAACGAGGTGAGCGCGCGCGCCGCCGAACCCACGTTGCCCATCAGGGCTTTGATCGGGAGCATCTCCTGCCAGAACTCGGCGTCATCCACGCGAATCAGCCTACCTGAGTTCACATGGAGCGGTAGACCGTCGATGAGCTGCTGAACCGAGGTCGCGTAGGCGGGCAGTCGCTCCTCGAACTCATCGGCCGTCGACGCGACCATGCTGAAGGCCATCTGCACGCCGAGGTACAGGACGCCGACGACGACGAGGGCCGCGATCCAGCGAGGGATGTAGAGGCGCTTGAGCTGGAGCACGAGCGGCTCCGCTGCGAAGGCTCCAAAGAGCGCCAGGGCGAATGGGATAAAGACGTCCTTGCCGACCGCCAGGGTGCTGGCGAGCAAGACCGCCGTGATCGCGCCGAGCATGCCCGCGATGAGGCGGAGTAGATGTTCTTCTCTCATTGTTCGTCGCTCCCTGGTCTGGGCGTCATTCTCGGCCCTTCCGCCACACCCGAAAAGAAAGGACTGCTGCGCATCGCGTCCAGGAGTCCGCTTGGGTTGTCGACATGAAGCCAGTGCCCGGCCTCTTCGACGACATGGGAGAACACGTTCGGCGCCTGGGCGGCCTCCTCGACACGTTCCAGCTCCCGCTGCGCCCAGCGATCGCTTTGCGCCCCTCGGACCAGGTGTACCTGAGTCCCTTTCGACAGCGCTTCCACCAGCGGCCAGCCGTCCATCTTGAAGTAGTCGACCAGGAGGTCACGAATGGCCTGCAGATCGAGCCGCCACGTGTAGCCATCGACGCTGGGGTCGCGCTGCAGGTTGGTGCTAAGCCAGGCGGCTACCCCATGAGGCACACCGCGCTCGACGAGAGCTGTGATGACGTCATCTCTGCCCCGCGCGGGCAGCGGAGCGCTCTCCATCGCGTCGATGACCGCGCCGATCATCCGCTCCCCTGGATCGTCCCCGTGATCCCGCAGGCCAGGCGGCGAATCCAACACCCACACCTCGCTTGGAGGACGTGTCGAAGAGTGGGCCCAACCCAGGACAACCTTGCCACCGAAGCTGTGCCCTGCGATGGCCGCAGGCCAGGCCTCTAGCGCCGCGAAGGTATTCTCCAGGTCGAGGGCGCAGGCCGCCATGGTCCTCTCCCCGTCCAGGGCCCCGGATCGACCGTGATGCCGCAGGTCTACGAGGAGAACTCCGAGTTCAGGATCACCTGTGACCAGAGCCCTCGCGAAGCTCCGCCAGTTCCCACCGCAGCCCAGGATCCCGTGAACCACGCAGAGCCACCGCCTGGGTTCGGCGCCGCGGCTGACCACGCGTGCACAGTGAAGCGTCATGTCCGTATACCGCTCCCTCAGGCGCCTGCTAGCAGACGCTCAAGGCGCCCCAGGTCCTGATGCTCCGCCAGCACGATCAGGGTCGCGCCCGCGTCCAGCCGTTCAGACAAAGCGGGCTGGTAGACGAAGGTCGTGGCGCCGTTCGCCCGAAGCCCCAAGACCGCGCAGTTGCGCTCCGCTGCGCTGCGCGCCTCGGCGATGGTACGCCCGACCATCGGGGCCTGCGACGAGACCGTGACCTCGGCGAGCTTGAGCTGCTCCGTTGGCGCGAGGAGCGCGTCGGCGAAGCTGGACATCTCCGGCGTGATCATCTCGCTGACGAGACGACGCCCGCCCAACATTCCGGGGCTCACGACGGCATCTACGCCCACCTTTCGGAACTTCTCGGCCGTGTGGGGATCATCCACCTTGGCCACGATCCGCGCGCGATGACCCATCTGACGCGCGGTGAGGCACAGGAATAAGTTATCCCGATCATCATGGAGGCAAGCGATCACGCCCCGCGCCCTCTCGAGCCCGGCGGTCCGCAAGACGCCCTCCTCCAGGGCGTCGCCGACGACGACGATCAAGGATTCCCCGAACTCACCGAGCAGGGTGTCGATCCGCTCCGGGTCTGCGTCGACCGCGACCACGGGGACGCGCGCTCGAACCAACTCGCGGAGCACATGCACTCCGCTTCGTCCCGAGCCCGCCACGATGACATGATCCCGCACGCTTCCAAGCCTGCGCTCCATATGCCGCCTCCAAAAACCAAAGGCCAGATCTCCCTCGATGACCATCGCGATAAACGAGGAGAGAAAATAAAGAATGCTGCCGCCGCCGAAGAGGATGAGCGCGACCGCAAACAGCTGCAGCGAGATGGACTCCCCGATGGGGATGACCTCGCCATAGCCGACCATCGACATGGTGACCACGGTCATATAGAAGCAGTCGAAGAGCGAATGAGCTCCGAGGGTGAGAACGTCAAACCCGATGGTCCCCAAGACCATCACAAGGACGACGATGAACGCGGCGCGGATCGTCGTCTTGGTCCGCTCGCGTTCGACATGGATCGAGCGGGACATGCCCTCTCCGGAGTACGCGAGCGGTCTCCAGGCGCGGAGCTTCGCGCCGAACGAATCGGCCGCTCTCTCCTCCTTCGGCATGTGCTCGCGCGACTCTAGACTCATGGCTCAGTGGCTCCGTTTATCCACCTGTCAGAGGTCTAGCACGGAAGCCGAGATCGGGCCCGAAAGCCTACCGTTGTGTCCAGCGTCGGAGAACGGAGCGAGCACGGAACAGGAGCTCGAAGCCGCGCATGACCGCGGGCGCGATCCACGCGCTGCCCGGCACGTCTCCGGTGCGCTGGTCCTCAAGCCTCGCTATCCAGACGTCCGGGAGCCCATGCTGCCGAGCTCCTCGCACCAGCAAGGCCAGGTAGCGCTTGGAGGGGAAGAGCCCATCCTGGGTGTCCCGTGTCGCGTACGTCTTGGCCGCGAGGGCCCTCCCCTCGCTCACCTCTACCTGGACGTCGAGATGATCATACGCGCCGCCGCCTTCCAGAACGTCCAGCGCCGCGAGCTGCGACGCGGTCAGGCGGTAGGCGACTCCATGGACCTCCGCGTTCGCGCGGGGCCTGAGGTTCGCGAAAGACGGCTCCATCAAGGGAATGCCAGGCTGATCAAAGGTCAACTCGTAGCCTCGCAGGACCGCGCACGTCGCTTCGGTGGGCACGATTCCCCGGCGCTCGATCAGCGTCTCCCGGTCGAGGTTGGCGCCATATGCGAAGTACCAGAGTTGAGGTTCGGTCGACATGGAGAGGAGCGCTCGCCGTTCACATCCGGTGGGCCTCGCGAGCGAAAGCCGCTCGGAGTACTCTCCGGGGAGCCACCACACACTGGAGCCCCCCTGAGCATGATGAACCTTACACGAATCGCGCTCATCTTGTGCCTTCTCTCGTCGGCCAGCGCTCAAGCGACGGTCTCCTGGAGCGATGGAGACGTGGAGGCCGCGCGCGCCCGAGCGGCCAAGCGAGACAAGCGGACGCTCGTGTTCGTGACCGCGAGCTGGTGCCCCGCCTGTCAGAGGCTGAAGCGAGAGGTGCTGGACCGTCCGGAGAACGCGGGACTCCTGGAGCGCTTTGAGCGGGTCGCCGTCGACTTCGATAGAGAGGCGAGCCATCGTTGGGTCCAGGCGCTCGTCATCCTGGGCCTCCCGACCGTCGTCGTGCTGGACTCAAGGGGGAAGCCCGTCGGTCGGATTCGCGGCTACAGCGACGCCGCCTCGTGGACTCAGGAGCTCGAGCGGTTGAGCGGGGCCACCGACAGGCTGGCGCACATCCAGCGCGCCGCGCGGGCGCCTGAGGCCGCGCCAGCTGACCGCCTCAAGCTGGCGCGCCTGCTCCTCGAGCGCGGTAACGAGTCGCAAGCCCTGGCTCTCCTGCGCGACGTGGTGGACGTCGGCGATCCCGCTGCCTCTCCAGAGGCGCTCTTTGTCATGGGGCGCTACCATCATCGGGTGAAGAGGCGCCCCGCGACGGCCCGCCCCATCTGGCGTGAGCTGGCGCTCGCGTTCCCCGCGAGCCCCTTCGCGGCGGGAGCGTGGTGGTGGTATGCGCGAGCCGAGGCCGAGACGGGCCACGCAGGGATCGGCGCACGCGCGCTCCTGGACTCGGCGCGAGCCAACCTCTCGGATGCAGGAGGGGTCAGGCGCGCGGCGGCCTTCTTGAAGAAGCACCCTGCCCTGCTGCCGTGCGCCCAGGGCGAATTGACCGCGCTTCTGGACGAGGCGCTGAGACGGGTGTCCGACGAGGGCGAGCGAGAGCGCCTGCGGGCCCTGCGGTCTCCAGCCAGCGAAGAGACCCCCCAATGAGGCCTGGAAGTCGCCGTATGGCGTAGGTAGACTCCGCCTGAAGCGGGGTACAGCCCCCGCGACAGGAGCGACATGAGAATCTGCACGTGGAAGAGCGCGATCGTAGGCGCGGGCCTCATGGCCGTGTTGCCTCTCCTCACAGCCGGCTGCAGCGACGCCGCGACCGTCCTGGGTGACGAGGACGGCTCCATCGGCGCGGACGTGACGGACCTGGACGGGACCGTGGACCCTGCAGATGTGCCCGATGACCCCCTCGATGGCTCCTCTCCGCTGGACATCGAGGCCCCTGAGGACGCAGGCGC
>CALCNF010000447.1 GCA_937897815.1 uncultured Pseudomonadota bacterium
AGCGGAGGTGATTCTCCTTCTCGAACTGCTGCACGTGCTTCGGCGCCGAGCCGCCCGCGCCGGTCTCGAACAGGCCGCCGCCGTTCATGAGCGGGACGATGGAGAGCATCTTGGCGCTCGTGCCGACCTCAAGGATGGGGAAGAGATCCGTGAGGTAGTCGCGGAGCACGTTGCCCGTCACCGAGATCGTGTCTTCACCCCGATGGATGCGCTCACAAGAGAAGCGCGTCGCCTTCACTGGAGACAGGATGTGGAACTCAAGACCGCTCGTATCGTGGTCCTTGAGATAGGTCTGAACCTTGGCGATGAGCTGGGCGTCGTGGGCCCGGTCCTCGTTCAGCCAGAACACAGCCGGAGAGCCGGTCGCTCGCGCGCGATTCACGGCCAGCTTCACCCAGTCCTGCACGGGCGCGTCTTTCACCTGGCACATGCGCCAGATATCACCCGGCTCCACGTCGTGGCTGATGAGCGCGGCGCCCGAGGCGTCCACGACCCGCACCGTGCCGGCCGACGACAGCTCGAAGGTCTTGTCGTGGGAGCCATACTCCTCCGCCTTCTGAGCCATGAGCCCCACGTTCGGGACCGAGCCCATGGTCGTCGGGTCAAAGGCCCCGTGCTCCTTACAGAAGTCGATCACCGCCTGGTAGACCCCTGCGTACGAGCTGTCCGGGATGACCGCCTTGGTGTCCTGGGTCTCACCCGCAGCGTTCCACATGCAGCCCGATGTCCGGAGCATGGCCGGCATGGAGGCGTCGATGATCACGTCGCTCGGCACGTGCAGGTTCGTGATGCCTCGGTCCGAGTCGACCATGGCGATGGCTGGACCCGAATCGTAGACCGCCTGGATGTCGGCCTCGATGGCCGCCCGCTGGTCGGCGGGCAGCGCGCTGATCTTTGAGATCAGGTCCCCGAACCCGTTGTTCACGTCGACCCCAAGGTCCTCGAAGGTCGCGCCGTGCTTGGCGAAGAGGTCCTTGAAGAAGACGCGGACCGCGTGACCAAAGATGATGGGGTCAGAGACCTTCATCATGGTGGCCTTCATGTGCAGCGAGAAGAGGATCCCGCTCTCGCGAGCCTCCGCCACCTGCCCCTCGAGGAAGGCGAGGAGCGCCCGCTTGCTCATGTAGGTGCCGTCGATGATCTCGCCGGCCTGAAGCGGAACGCTCTCCTTGAGGACCGTGACCGCGCCATCGGCGGCCACGTGCTCGATTCGCACGGTCGTGGCCGCGGGGACGGTGACCGACTGCTCGTTGGAGCAGAAGTCGCCCGCGCCCATGGTCGCCACGTGAGAGGCGGAGTCGCTCGTCCAGGCGCCCATGGAGTGAGGGTTGCTGCGGGCGTACTCTTTGACGGCCTTCGGCGCGCGTCGATCCGAGTTGCCCTCGCGCAGGACCGGATTCACGGCGCTCCCCTTCACCTTGTCGTAGCGGGCCTTCACGTCGCGCTCGGCGTCGGTCTGAGGCTCCTCCGGGTAGTCAGGAAGCGCGTAGCCCTTGCCCTGGAGCTCGGCGATGGTCGCCTTGAGCTGGGGCACAGAGGCGCTGATGTTCGGCAGCTTGATGATGTTCGCCTCGGGCCGCTTCGCCAGCTCACCCAGGTAGGCGAGCTCATCGCTCACCCGCTGCTCCTCCGTGAGAGCGTCGGAGAACACGGCCAGGACTCGGCCCGCTAGAGAGATGTCACGGGTCTCCACATCGATCCCGGTCGACGCCGTGAAGGCTTCGATGACGGGGAGAAACGAATACGTCGCCAAGGCCGGAGCCTCGTCGGTGTGGGTGTAGATGATCGTCGGGTTCGCTGCCATCTTCTCTGAGCCTCACTAGTCAGTTCTGCCCGCGCGCACACGGGAGGGGGGGGCTAGGAAGTACCGCTCAGGCGCCGACTTTTCAAGGCCACTTCCGATCACTCGGGCCTTGGCTCACCCCTGTCCCGTGGCTATAGTGCACCTCAGTGGTCTTTGACATGGGGGCGAACAGGTTTCGACGGGGATGATGATCCTCGAGTTGCGTGTCCGGGATCCTGCTACCCGGTTATCACTCGCAGGGAATTTTTAAACGCCAATGATAACGCGTTTGCTCTGGCTGCATAGTTAGCCAGCGGCCCCCCGGCGGCTCGTCCGTGGCTTCGGGATCGGTTGCTATAAACCACGGGCTGGTCACGTCTTCATGCTCAGGGGCGACGTGACGAGATTTTCTGAGCTCGGGCGATGAAACGCTGGCCGTGGCGGCTCATCGTCTTAGATTAAATCACGGCGACTACACACGTAGACGCTCGCAGGTGACCGTTTTCGGACCGGGGTTCGACTCCCCGCGCCTCCACCACTCTTTTCCCAAGGCAAGGAAGCCGCTGATCGGTTCAGCGGCTTCTCTGTTTTGGGGGACCATCCAGCCGTCTGAGCTCTTACACACCTTGGGACTGACCTGCCCGTCGTTGGAGGTGACCTTGTCGCCTGGAGCACACGCAGAGGTCTCCCGATTGAGATGGCGTTCACGCTGATGATTGCCCTGCGACGGTGTTCGGAGTTATGCCCTGCGCACACAAACACTCCATGACCGGACGGATACGCAATGCAGCGTTCAGCATTTCTTACCTCGCTCATATGCTCCTTAGCCCTCGTAATGGGCTGTCAGGAGGACACAGTGACGCCCGTCGCGAGCGCGGACGTGAGCACAGCGACAGACATCGCCGCGAATGACGACTCTGCCCAACAGGCCACCGACACGGGTGCGAGCCCCGAGGCTGACGCTGAACCCGACACCACGCTCGTGGACAGCCTGGATGCGGCCGACGCCAGCTGCACTCTGACAGGGTTTGACCCTGGACCGCAGATCGCCTTCATCGGGTCACAGACGTACACAGACCCGACTCAAGGACATTGGAACCTCACGGTGAGCTCCACCGATGGGACCGCTCGCCTCGTCGTCGAGAGCCGCCTCGGAGAGGCAGGAGGGCCAGCGGCGCCTGGCACGTATCCCTTATTCTTCGAGGACAACGATTCCAAGCTCCAGGTGAGCCTTCACTCCGGCTGCGGGGACGAGGGATGCGAGACCGTCTACGCGGCGATCTCGGGTTCGGCAGAGATCAAGAGCCTGGACCTCTCGTCTGGGGGAGACGTCAGCGTCACGCTATCCAACGCGCTGTTCGCCACGGGCGAACCCCAGGACGACGGCACGGTGGAGGGCCTCTCGACCTGGTGCGTAGACGGAAGCTATGGCGGGTCCTTCCAAGTGCAAGGTGGCGCTGGCGAGGCGCTCCCCGACTTCGCCCTGGCCGATCAGGCCGGGGCCGAGGTGTCGCTCTCAAGCCTGCAGGGCACCATGGCGGTGGTCTTAATCAACTTCAACGAGTGGTGCCCGCCCTGCATGAGCGCCGCGACGGCCTCGGAGGGCCTCTGGAAGGAATACGAGGCGGCGGATGACCGCTTCGACGTGAGCTACACGCAGCTCCTCTACGACAACCCCGCTGGGGACCCCTCCGACCAGGACGACGCCTCGGACTGGGCTACGGAGCACGGCATCACCTACCCCGTCCTGCACGGCCAGGCTGTCCAAGACCTCGTCGAGATTGTCCTGGGAGATGAGTTCGACGTGTCCATCGCCGCATCGACAGCGGGCATTGGCTTTCCTGCGTATTGGATCGTCGACCCCCTCGGACAGATCCGCGAGTTCAATATGGGATTCAAGGACGGAGCGCCGAACTTCTCCACGGCGCAGCTCGTGGCTCACTTTGACGCATTCTTGGCGGAACATCCGGACTGGACGAAGTGACCGACCACTTCGGGTGCATTGCCCCAGTTCAGGTGGTCTCCAGGAAGCGGGCGGAAGCCCTGATCCCAGCGCTCAGTTCGTTGAGGTAGAGGGAGACGATGGCTACGTGCGCTGGACTGGCGAAACACGTACGGAGCGACGCCAGGCGCGGACGACTCATGGTGAGCGGAGGCATCCTGTTGGTGCCTGACCACACCGGCTCACACCTGAAACCCGGACAGAGCGCGCCTCTCTGAGCGCCCCTTGGGACGGCCTCAGTCCAGCCCAGGGACCGCCTTGAACCCTTGCATTTGAAGGGTGATCGACATAATTTCCCGTGGGCGATTTGCGGCCCGCGCTCCCCTTTACCCACCGGCGAGATCTACCTTGAGCTTGTACACACAATATTTGGAACAGATCGAGAAGCGGAGAGACCACGGCTTGCATCCCAAGCCCATTGAGGACGCAGCTCTGGTCGAAGAGCTGATCTCCCAGATTCAAGAGCCCGGACACGAGCACCGGGCAGACTCTCTCCAGTTCTTCATCTACAACACGCTGCCGGGCACCACGAGCGCGGCGGGTGTCAAAGCCCGCTTCTTGAAAGAGATCATCTTGGGCCGCGCCGCTGTGGAGGAGATCACACCGAGCTTCGCGTTCGAGCTGCTGGCGCATATGAAGGGCGGCCCTTCGGTCGAGGCGCTGTTGGATCTGGCGCTCGGCGACGACCAGGACATATCCCT
The DNA here is from genome assembly GCA_937897815.1 of uncultured Pseudomonadota bacterium. Classification (GTDB taxonomy): domain Bacteria; phylum Myxococcota_A; class UBA9042; order PHBI01; family CALCNF01; genus CALCNF01. The sequence goes on from CALCNF010000447.1 coordinate 4,487, forward strand.
GTCGGCGGCCAAGGTGCTCAAGACTCAGGTCTTTCTCTATGAGGCCGACACCGATCGCCTGGAGGCGGCGCACCAGAGCGGAAACGCCCTCGCGACCGACATCCTTCAGAGCTACGCCAAGGCCGAGTTCTTCACCGAGCTCCCGCCTGTCGATGAGGTCATTCAGGTCGTGACCTACGTGACCGCCGTCGGTGATGTCTCGACCGACCTCCTCTCACCGGGCAGCGACGCCCACTCCCGGTCGGACCGCGAGCTTCACGGCCAGTGCTTGTTTGAGCACAACAAAGAGGCGCAGGCCGTGCTCCTGGGTCTCAAGGAGCAGCACCCGGACAAGCGCGTCATGTTGGTGGCCGACAAGGGCACCATGGGCGTGGGCTCCTCGCGCATGTCGGGCGTGAACAACGTGGCCCTGTGGACGGGTATTCAGTCCAGCCCCTACGTCCCCTTCATCAACATCGCCCCCATCGTGGGCGGGACCAACGGCATCTCCCCGATCTTCCTGACCACGGTCGGCGTGACGGGCGGGATCGGGCTCGACCTGAAGAACTGGGTGAAGAAGCTCGACGCGCACGGCGAGCCTGTCCTCGATGAAGACGGCGAGCCGGAGCTGGAGCAGGTGTTCTCCATCGACACCGGCACCGTTCTCACCATCAACCTCAAAGAGAAGAAGCTCTACAACGAAGATGGGAGCCGAGAGCTCTCGGACATCTCCTCCGCGCTGACGCCTCAGAAGCTCGAGTTCATCCGCGCTCAGGGCTCCTACGCGGTCGTATTCGGAAAGAAGCTTCAGACCACCGCCGCCGGGATTCTCGGCATTGAGATGCCCCAGGTCTTCGCCACCTCCAAGGAGATCTCCCACGAGGGACAAGGCCTCACCGCCGTCGAGAAGATCTTCAACAAGAACGCGGTGGGTGTGACACCGGGCAAGGTGCTGCACTCCGGCTCGGACGTTCGGGTCCAGGTCAACATCGTCGGTTCCCAGGACACCACCGGCTTAATGACGTCTCAAGAGCTGGAGATGATGGCGGCGACCGTGATCTCCCCAACGGTGGATGGCTCGTATCAGTCGGGGTGCCACACGGCCTCGGTGTGGGACATGAAGGCCCAGACCAACACGCCGAAGCTGATGAGCTTCATGAACAAATTTGGATTGATCACCGGTCGGGATCCCAAGGGGAAGTACCCCGCGATGACGGACGTGATCCACAAGGTCCTCAACGACATCACCGTGGACGACTGGGACGTAACGATCGGCGGCGACTCCCACACCCGCATGTCCAAGGGCGTGGCCTTCGGGGCCGACTCCGGGACCGTGGCCCTGGCGCTGGCGACGGGTGAAGCCACCATGCCCATCCCTCAGTCGGTGAAGGTCACCTTCAAGGGCACCCTGAAAGACCACATGGACTTTCGGGACGTGGTCCACGCGACCCAGGCCCAGATGCTCAAGGAGTTCGGCGACAACGTCTTTCAGGGCAAGGTGATCGAGGTTCACATCGGGACCCTGCTGGCCGACCAGGCCTTCACGTTCACCGACTGGACCGCGGAGATGAAGGCCAAGGCCTCCATCTGTATCTCTGAGAGCGACACCCTGGTGGAGTCTCTGAAGATCGCGAGCAGCCGCATTCAGATCATGATCGACAAGGGCATGGACAACGAGAAGCAGGTGCTTCAGGGGCTCATCGACAAGGCGAACGCGCGAATCGCCGGTCTCGTCTCAGGCGAGAGACCTGCGCTGACCCCCGATGACAACGCGAAGTACTCGGCCGAGTTCGTGGTGGATCTGGACCAGATCAACGAGCCCATGATCGCCGACCCGGACGTGAACAACGAGGACGTCTCCAAGCGCTACACCCACGACACCATCCGCCCCATCTCGTACTACGGCGGAACCAAGTCCGTAGACCTGGGCTTCGTGGGCTCGTGCATGATCCACAAAGGCGACATGAAGATCATCTCTCAGATGCTCAAGAACATCGAGAGACAGCAGGGCACCGTGACGTTCAAGGCGCCCCTCGTCGTGGCCCCACCGACCTACAACATCGTCGATGAGCTCAAGGCCGAAGGCGACTGGGAGGTCCTGCAGAGGTACTCGGGTTTTGAGTTCAACGACATCTCTCCGAAGAACATCGCTCGGACGGCCTACGAGAACATGATGTACCTCGAGCGCCCCGGCTGTAATCTCTGCATGGGCAACCAGGAGAAGGCCGAGAAGGGTGACACCGTCATGGCCACCTCCACGCGCCTCTTCCAGGGCCGCGTCGTGGCAGACAGCGATGAGAAGAAGGGCGAGTCCTTGCTGGCCTCCACGCCGGTGGTGGTCCTGTCGAGCATCCTGGGACGCACCCCGAGCATCGAGGAGTACATCGCGGCGGTGGAGGGCATTAAGCTCACCAACTACGCGCCGCCTGTGAACTAAAGCACCCGCCACACCTCAAGGGCCCGTGAGATACGGACCAGCGTCTCCCTTCAGCTTCCTATAGGCGGGATAACGCGGCGCGCACGCAGCCCGCTTTGTCTTTGGACGCCGGTAAGCGAGAGTGTTTGAGAATCACGGGTGCTAACCATGGGCAAACGTTCATCCAAGCGAGCTGAGTTAGCGGGAAGCGCAGAGCAGCCCCCCGCCACCGACGGTCCTTTGCCCATCCTCCCCTTTACGCCCTCCACGAACCTGCTCGGATACCTCGGCCCCTTGCAGAAGGACCCGCTCGGGGTCGTGATGATGGCTCTAGGAAAGAACGAGCGCCTGGTTCGATTGAGGGCCGGCCATCTTTCGATCTTCATCCTCTTTGACCCCGAGGACATACGCAGGGTCCTCATCGACGACGCCGAGATCTATGGGAAGGCCACTCGGGGCTACGACCTGATCCGTCAGATGCTCGGCGACGGACTGCTCAGCAGCGAGGGCGACTTCTGGCGCCGTCAGCGGAGAATCGCTCAGCCGGCGTTTCGCAAGAAGTGCATCGAGGGCTTCGCCCAGTCCATGGTGACCGCCGCTCAGGCGCAGTGTGACGCGTGGCGCACGGTCGCCGATGGGTCGACCACGACCGACGTGGCCGAGGCCATGACCCTCGTCACGCTCCAGATCGCCGCAGACACGCTCATGAGCGCCGATATGCAGCGGGAGGGGCGTGAGGTCGGCGACGCCATGGCGACGGTGCTGGAGCGGTTCAATGACCAGGTGAACAGCGCCCTGCCCTGGCCCGCCTATTGGCCGACGCGAGCGAACCGAATCATGTGGAGGGCCATCCGCAGACTCCAGAGCATCACCGATAACCTGATCCAGGAGCGCCGCGCGAGCGGAGAGCAGGTCCCGGACCTGCTCGGCATGTTCATGGCCGCCGAGGATCCCGAGTCGGGCGAGCGAATGGACGATCTGCAGCTTCGAGCGGAGGCCCTGACGATGCTGGCCGCGGGCCACGAGACCACGGCGAACGCTCTGACCTGGACCCTCTACCTCCTCACTCAGAACCCCGATGCGACGGCGCAACTCGAAGAGGAGCTCGACCGGGTCCTGGCCGGCCGAGCGGTGTCCTTATCCGACGTGGAGGCGCTGACCTTCACGCGGTCGGTGATCGACGAGAGCCTCCGGCTGTACCCACCCGGGTGGATGATCACGCGACGGGCCATGAGAGACGGCGCCCTGGGCGGCTCTCGGATCCCCAAAGGCAGCTACATCTTCCTGAGCCCCTACGCCATGCACCGCCACCCCGACTACTGGACCGACCCGGACACGTTCGACCCCAGCCGGTTTGGCCCTGAGGGAGGCGACATCGACCGTCACGTCTACTTCCCGTTCTTACGAGGACAGCGGCAGTGCATCGGCGACCGCTTCGCCTTACTGGAGATGACCCTCGTCCTCGCGACATTCGCCCAGCAGTTCCGCTTCACCCTGGAGCCGGGTCACCAACCGGAGCTGGAGCCGAGCCTGACGCTTCGGCCCAGAAACGGGATGCCCATGAGGCTCACGGCTCGGTAGGGCTTACGGGTGATTCTCCGGGCGCCCTCCCCTGCTGGATACGAGAGCTCTTCTAGGGGCTCAGCACGGTGTCGAGCACGTGGATCACGCCGTTGGTGGACTCGATATCAGAGGTGACGACGTAGGCCTCGCCGTTGACGATGATCTCGTCATGATCCGCGACCACGGTCATCGTTTGGCCGCTCAGGGTTGAGAACTCCTGTTCGTCTCCCAGGGTACCGGAGTCATGAATGCCCTCGACGACGTGGTAGAGCAGGAGAGAGTCCAGGCCTGGGCTCGTCAGGAGATCATTGGGGGTCCAGCCCATGGACGCCTGTAGGGTCGTGAAGGCGGCGTCCGTGGGCGCGAACAGGGTGTACGGGCCTCCTGTCTTCAGATCGATAGCCGTCGCCTCAAGCGCGCTCAGCAGCTTCGTGTGGCCTCCGAGGTCTTTGAGGACATAGGGGATGGTCTGGAACTGAGGGAGCTCCGCCAGCTTGCCCTGGGAGGCGGGGACGGCGGAGAGGTCCACGTCGACGCCGTTGATGGCCACGTGGAGGGTGTAGGGAGCGTCAGCGACGCAGTTGGGGCCATCCCACTGGGCGATGGCGACGATCACCTCA
>CALCNF010000448.1 GCA_937897815.1 uncultured Pseudomonadota bacterium
CGCGTCCATTCGCGCCGGGGAGGCGGAGCGTCGTCTCGCTGAGGTGCAGGTGGAGGCCGCTCGTCGTGTGGCGGAGGCTCAGGCGCAGGTCGCTGAGTACAGGCAGAGCGACAACAAGGCGGTTCGAGGTGCAGCTACGTACCTGAAGAACGCAGAGGACAAGCTCGCTGACGCCAGCCGTAAGCTCGCCCAGGTCAATGAGCGCCTCGACAAGGCGCGCCAGGCCGAGGCCGCCATCAAGCGAAACGCGAAGCGCGCGACCGAGGCGCGACGTCTGGCGGACGCCGGTGAGCGTGAGCTTGACCGGGTCACGCAGCGTCTGGCTGAGGCCCAGCAGAAGGCCGAGGTGACCGAGGCACGGCTGAATCGTCTGAACGAGGCCGCTTGGGCCCAGCGAAAGGTCCTTGATCAGACCCGTAAGCAGACGGCGCAGACTCGAAAGCCGACCGCGTCGGAGGCTTACGCGCAACGACTTCGCGCTCGAAGCGCTAAGGCTCCAAAGGCGGCCGGAGCCCGTCGTACGGGGCGCCCGCCTGTGATCACGAACGTGGCCTTCAAGCCTGGCGACCAGACCGATCAGGTGCACATCGCCCTGACCGGGAAGCCCCACTACGAGGTGATCCGCCGCGGCGGACAGTCGGTCGAGCTGAAGCTCCAGGGCGCGATCATTCCCCACGAGCTGGAGCGAACCCTGGACGCGAGCCGCTTCCAGGGACCGGTGACCATGATCTCCAGCTTCCGTTCCGCGGACGAGCCCGGCACGGTGCGCATCCTCGTCGACATGAAGAACCAGGTGAACAACCGGGTGAACGTCTCGGACACCGCGCTGGTGTGGAGCTTCGACAAGAGCGCCGCTGCGGCTAAGGTAGCCTCACCCTCGACGCCCCCGGAGAGCCCGCGGATGCCTCCCGGCGTGCGCTCCTACCCGGGCGTCGTCGGCGCCCAGGGCGGCGCGGTCGCGGCGAACGCCGGTTCCGTTCCCAGCGGAGCCCAGTTCATGCAGAACCGGCGTAAGCGCCGCGCTCGCAAGTACAAGGGCAAGAAGATCAACCTGACGATCAAGGAAGCCGATATCCAGCACGTCCTGACCTTCCTCGCGAAGGAGGGCTCGGTGAACATCGTCGCCAGCGAAGACGTGAAGGGTAAGGTCACCTTCCACCTCGAGAACATCCCCTGGGATCTGGCGCTGGATATGATCCTCAAGACTCAGGGCTACGACTATGTGAAGGAGTCGGGCGTCTATCGCGTAGCGCCGGCCGAAAACATACAAAAAGAGTATGAGGCCGAGCTGAAACGTAAGCAGACGATCGACGAGCTCAAGCCCATGGTCGTGCGCTTCATCACGGTGAACTACGCCGCCCTCAAGGACGTGGTTGAGCACGTGAAGACCGTCCTGTCGAAGAGCGGAACGGTCTCCGCTGATAGCTCGACCTCGACCCTGATCGTGAAGGACACCGAGGAGCACGTCCAAGCGGCGGATGACATCGTTCGTCGACTCGATGTTCAGCTACCTCAGGTGCTGATCGAGGCGAGGATCGTCGAGGCTTCGACGTCCTTCTCCAAGGAGATCGGCGTCCAGTGGGGTGGTGACTATCGGATGAACTCCGGTTTCGGTAACCCGACCGGGCTCGCGTTCCCGTCTGCGGTGGGTGTGGCCGGTGGCTCCGATGGAACCGCGCCGACCGAGGGACTCACGACCTCGAATCCCAACTTCGCCGTGAACCTGCCCGCGGCGGCAGGAGCCGGCGCCGGTGGTGCCTTGGCTCTGTCCCTGGGCAGCATCGGTGGCGCTGCGAACGTCCACCTGCGACTGTCGGCGGCGGAAGATGAGGGCTCCATCAAGATCATCTCCGCTCCGAAGATCCTGACGATCGACGGCAAGAAGGCGGTGATCAAACAGGGCGTCTCGATCCCCATCTCGGTCGTGAGCGCCAACGGCGTAAACACGCAGTTCTTCAACGCCGAGCTCAAGCTTGAAGTGGAGACGAACACCTCACCGGACGGGAACATCCGTATGGATCTCGCCATCACCAAGAACGAGCCCGACTTCGGTCAGGTCTCCGCTCAGGGCGCTCCGACCATCACCAAGAAGGAGGCCCAGACCTCCCTCCTCGTGCGAGACGGAGACACGACGGTCATCGGCGGCATCTACACCCGCAACACCGGTACCTCGAAGGCGCGGGTTCCGTACCTGTCGCGCATCCCGATCCTCGGGTGGTTCTTCCAAAACAACCGCGAGACCGATAAGCGCTCCGAGCTCCTGATCTTTATTACGCCTCGAATCGCGAACCGACGAGCGAGCCTCGTCGACAGCCGAGCGCCGTGAGGTGACGAAGGTGGTGACCCTGGTCGGACTCTCTGGAACGGGAAAGTCTACTGTGGCTCGGCTCCTCGCTGAGCGATGGGGGTGGGCTTGCGCCGACGTCGACTCGCGCGTGGAGATCGAGGCTGGCCGCACGATCGCGGAGATCTTCGCCAACGACGGTGAGGCGGCGTTTCGGGCTCTGGAGTCCGCGCAGCTCAAGACCGTGCTCTCAGAAGAGCGCATGGTCGTCGCCGCGGGTGGCGGCGCTCCCTGCCAAGACTCGGCCATGGACGAGATCCTGGCCGCGGGTCCGTGCGTCTGGCTCTCTGCCTCTATGGACGTGATCGCCGGCCGCGTGATCGAATCCGAGGAGCGACCGCTCCTGGGCACCGTGGACGTCGCGCGAATCGTCGCGCACCTGACCGGCCAGCTCAAAGAGCGCGAGTCTGTGTACACGCGCGCCCCGTATTGTGTCCGGACCGATACGCTCGATCCGTTGGCGGTCGTCGAGGCGATCGAGTCTGAGCTTCAGGCGAGCGGGGAGGGTCCATGGGCACCCTGACCGTTGATTTGGGCGACCGCAGCTATCCGATCCACGTGACATCGGACCTCCCTGCGGAGCGTGTGGCCTCCGAGGCCCGACGCGTCCGCGAGGGGTTTGGCTCCACTGAGGGGGCCCCGGTCTTGCTCGTGAGCGACACCAATGTCGGACCCCTGTACGCGGATGACGTGGTCAGCGCCCTCGAAGCGCAGGGCTTTCGTGTGGTGACCCACACCATCGAGGCCGGTGAGCCCTCCAAGTCTCTGGAGACGGTCTCTACGCTCATCGACCTCGCCTTGGACTCGGGGCTCGGCCGGCGGGATCTCATCGTCGCCCTGGGAGGCGGAGTGGTGGGGGACATCGCCGGCTTTACGGCCGCGATACTGCATCGAGGTATCGCCCTGATTCAGGTCCCGACGACGCTCCTCGCCCAGGTGGACAGCGCCGTCGGTGGCAAGACGGGCGTGAACCACCCCAAAGGTAAGAACCTGGTGGGCGCCTTCTGGCAGCCCGACGCGGTCGTCGCAAGCCACGCGGTGTTGGCCACGCTTCCCGAGCGCGAGCGCCGATGCGGGCTCGCCGAAGCCATCAAACACGGCTTTATTTCGGACGCGGCGCTCGTGGACCGCTTCGCCCAGGACGGTGAGGCGTTCGCGCGCCTGGAGCGAGAGCCCACCATGAGGCTCGTTGAGGATTGCTGCCGTATCAAGGCGTCCATCGTGGCCGCTGACGAGCGTGAGAGCGGCAGACGCGCGGTTTTGAACTTCGGCCACACCCTCGGGCACGCCTATGAGCGTCTCCTGGGATATGGCGAGCTCACCCACGGAGAGGCCGTCAGCCTGGGGATGGTGCACGCCGCGCGAGTCTCCGAGCGAGTTGGGAGCGCCGCGCCTGGCCTGGCCGCCCGCGTCGTCGAGGTCCTGGCCGCCGCTGGGCTGCCGGTGGACACCGACGCGCCGAGCCTTCCGCCGATGGCCGAGCTGCTTGAGGCTGCCCGATCGGACAAGAAGGCCGACGGCGACACCGTGCGCTTCGTCGTGCTGGAGGAAGTGGGCCGTTCCTTGATTCGAGGGCTCACGTGGGATGAACTGTCAGATGCTTTGGCGGCCTAGGTCGCTCAAGAGAGGAACGAAATGAACTACATAAAGATCAGCCTCGCGCTCGCCATGGGCGCCCTGATGGCCGGCTCTTGCGCCGACGTCAACGACATCCCAGCCGCGCTCCGCATCTCGGGGCAGGTGGTGCCCGATGACTCCTGCGTCGTGAAGACCAGCGGTGGCGCCCAGCAGGAGTTCAAGTCGCGGGGAACTCTCGATCTAGCGGTGGGTTCGACCTACATGGGCTACCTGATGGTCGAGAACGCCTTCCCTCAGTTCGAGAGCATCACGGGCGCTCAGCCAGAGCAGGGTCTCGTTGATCCCAGTACGATCTATACGAACCATCTGGACATCACGATCCGAATGAATGAGGGCCTCCTGGCCGCGTCGGCCGAGTTCGTCACCAAGTATGGGGAGCTCTTTGGCGTCGCTCCGACCCTCCCGCTGGCCTACCAGGTCCCGGGCGCCACCTCCATTCCCGCGACAAGCGGTGGTGCCGTGCTGGCTCCCCTGATCCCCAACAACATCGGTCTTCTCTTCCGCGAGCTCTCACAGGTTCAGGACGGTGATTCCATCGAGGTGATCCTGGAGATCAAGGTTGTCGGACAGCGTCAGGATGGTCTCAAGGTCCAGTCGGGCGTCTTCAGCTTCCCGATCACCCTCTGCAATCGCTGCCTTGTCCAGGACCGCTACGAGGTGGGCGTCGCGCTGGACCCCTTTGCTGAGGAGAACAAGCTCACGGAGCAGGACATCGGCACCTTCTGCGAGCCGGGTCAGGACGACCACGTCACCAACGCGATCTGCGGCGTCCTCTTCCCGAATCAGGTCCCCGGGTTCTGCCCGGTCGATCGTTGCCTGGGTCTCGCGGGGGCGACGCTGCCCTGCACGGAAGATCCTCAGGTCTTTGAGGTGCCCTAGGGTCTCGGCGGTCCGCCGCAGGGTCGACCTCCTCATGTTCGCTTTCATCCGCGCCCGCTCCGCGGTATGACTCGCCTATGGCGATTCGCACCGCACGCTTGGCAGAGATCTTCGCGTCCCAGGGACACCTCGATGAGGCTGCAGCCATCTTCGAGGAGCTCGTGGCGGCGGCGCCGACGGATCCTGCGCTTCGTGAGCGGTTGAGCGCCCTGAGATCGGGGCTCACAGCGCAGCGAGTTCAGACGGAGCGCGCCAGCCGTGTGGATCGATTGCGCGCCCTGCGCTCCACCATACGAGCCCGGAGGCGAGCCTGATGAGCGGTGCCCTGCGGATCCGAGTCCTTCATGGACCGAACCTGAACCTTCTGGGGGGACGTGAGCCTGAGCGTTACGGTCGCGTGACCCTGTCGGAGATCGACGGGGCGCTCGTGGCGCGAGGCCAGGAGCTCCAGGTGGAGGTCGTCTCGTCGCAGCACAACGGAGAGGGAGCTCTCGTCGACGCCGTTCAGGAGGCCGCAACGCTCGGCTTTGACGGCGTGCTGATCAACCCGGCGGCCTACACGCACACATCTGTGGCGCTGCGGGACGCGCTCCTCGCCGTAGGGCTCCCGACCGTCGAGGTTCATCTGACGAACACCCACGCGCGTGAAGAGTTCCGGCACGTCAGTCTCATCGCTGACGTGGCCGTCGCTCGGGTCATGGGTTTTGGAGATCAGGGCTATTTGTACGGGCTCGACGGGCTCGTGCGCCACCTGAGAGGGAGCTAGACCCTGACCAACGAGCAGCCAGTACCGGTCGCGGTCGCGCGGGCCACGGAGTACGCCGAACAGGGCGAGCTCTCCAGCGCGGTCCTGGCGTTTGAGGAGGCAGCGGAGCTTCACCCCGAGGACGTTCGAGCCTGGCTCGGGCTCGCCGCGGTGCGCCACGAGCGAGGGGAGGATCCCCTGGCGGTGGACGCGTTCGCCCGCGCGGCGGCTCTCTACGTCTCCCGTGACGAGATCCTCAAGGCCATCGCGGTCTACAAGCAGGCCACGCGGATCGCGCCGATGCGAGACGACCTCGCGCTGGAGCTCGCGGGCCAGTATCGCCGGCAAGGTCTGGACACTGAGGCCGTCGAGCAGCTCTTCGCGGCCCTGACGGCCCGAGCCCATCGAGGCGAGCTTCTCGACTGCTTGAGCGTGATCCAGACCGCGCTTGAGCTGGACAAAGAGAACATTGGTGACCGCGTGCGGCTTGCTGAAGAGCTCAGCTCGCGTGGGCGCGCAGCCGAGGCCATGGAGGCCTACAGCCAGGTGATCCAGAGACTCGATAGCGACGCTCACCGGACCATCTACGAGAAGGTGGCGCGTCGTATGGTGCACCAAGGCGGAGCCCCCCTTAGCGTGCTGCTCGATCTCGCGCAGATCGAGCTGGAAAGCGGGTCCTACGAGGCGGCTCTGAGCCTCCTCAAGGAGGCCCACAGCAGCGCACCAGGCGATGCCCGCGCGCTCGGCGCCCTCGCGGACGCCTTCGAGGGGCTCGGTCAAGCCCAACCGGCGGTCGTGGCGCTGCGCCACCAGGCCGAGCGTTACGCCGAGGCGAACATGAGCGAGGAGCGGGCGGCGACCCTCGAGCGAATCCTCGCGCTCGCTCCTGAGGACCCGTGGGCGCGTCGCGCCCGCGACGGCGTGAGCTCCATGCCCCTTGAGGAGCTGGTGTTCACGGAGCAGGCTCAGGGCAGGGGTGAGCTGGAACGAACCCTCTCGGCGGACGATGCCGTCGAGGCGTCGCTCGAGAGCGACCCGGACGAAGACGGCGCCCTGGTCCGGCGTTACGGCAGCGGACTGGACGCTCTGTTCGCCGCGTCGAGCGAGCCGGAGGCCGACGAGCCGCCTGTCGAGGAGATCCTGACCCGAGATATCGTCGCCGTCGAGGACGTCGAAGGGATCGAGATCCTCGCGACGCGCGACATCTTGAGCGTCGAGCTGGGCGCGGAGGAAGCGGCGCTCCTGGACCTGGGTCTTTCGGATGATGAGGACGACGCTGAGCTCCTCGCTACCCGGGACATCGTGACCGTGGATCTTGAGCCAGACGACTACGAGGCGCTCAGCCTCGATCCCGTCGACGACGAGACCTGAGACTGGAGAGCTCTCGTCGCCCCACAACGGGCGCGCGGACCTTGTGGACTGAACACCCGCGATCTGCTACCGATCGGGCGGTCCAATGAACCCCTATCGCTCAGGTGGAGCTCCTATCATGACTCAGCCCCTTCGCGTCGCCGTCACCGGCGCAGCCGGCCAGATTGGCTACTCTCTCGTTTTTCGGATCGCCTCCGGCGAAATGTTGGGCCCTGACCAGCCCGTGATCCTGCAGCTCCTCGAGCTCCCCGTCGCTGTGGACGCCGCGCGCGGAGTCGCCATGGAGCTCACCGACTGCGCCTTCCCGCTGCTGGCTGGAGTCGAGGTCACCTCGGATCCGAACGAGGGCTTCAAGGACGCTGATGTCGTGATGCTCGTGGGCTCAAAGCCTCGCGGACCGGGAATGCTGCGAAGCGATCTGATTCGCGAGAACGGTCCTATCTTCGTCGGCCAGGGCAAGGCGATTGACGCTCACGCCTCCGCGGACGCCAAGGTGATCGTCGTAGGCAACCCCTGCAACACGAACTGCCTGATCGCGGCGGCTCAAGCGACGCGGATCCCCAAGAAGAACTTCACCGCCATGACGCGACTGGACCAAAACCGCGCGGTCGGACAGCTCTCGGAGAAGGCTCAGGTGGCCGCCGCCGAGATCTCCAACATGCTGATCTGGGGGAACCACTCGCCGACGATGGTCCCGGACACGAATCACGCCACGATCTCCGGAGCGTCCGTCGGATCGGCGGTGGACGCCGGCTGGCTGGCCGATGAGTTCGATGGCACGGTCCGCACCCGCGGCAAGGCCATCATCAACGCGCGGGGCAAGTCCTCGGCGGCCTCGGCGGCCTCGGCGGCCATTGATCACATTCACGACTGGTTCCTGGGAACCGGGGACAACAGCTACGTGTCGATGGCGGTGCCCTCCAACGGAGCTTACGGTGTGCCTGAGGGGCTGATCTTCAGCTTCCCCTGCCGGGTCACCGGACCCTGGGAGTACGAGATCGTCGAGGGTCTTGAGCTCTCCGCGGCTGTCCAAGAGCGCCTCCAGGCGACCATCGACGAGCTCGTCGAGGAGCGCGCGACGGTGCAGGAGATGCTTTGAGTCGGAGCCTCTGTTCGCTGGCGGCCCTCGCCCTCCTGAGCCCTCTGGTCGGATGCAGCGACCAGCAGGTCGTCCTGTGCGAGGGTGAGGTCGTCAACAACACCTGTGTTCCCTGGGAGACCACCGACACGCCGGTCGCGACCGATCTGGGTGGGTGGAGCCAGGACACGGGCGGAGGTCCCTCCGATGTGACCGCGCAGCCCGACCAGCAGGAGGAGGCCTGTCTCCCCTCGGTCGCGGGAATGTTCCCGGTCGGATCCGCGTGCTCGAAGAACTGCGAGTGCTCCACGGGCTACTGCTACGACGAGGCCTACCTCGGAGAGTTCCGCTTCTGCACCAAGCCCTGCTCGGAGCAGTGCTCTACGGAGGACAAGGATGGGATTCAATCCCATATCTGCCTTCAGCTCGGTGGACAGCTCGCGCAGGAGAACAACCTGACCCAGACCAGCATCTGCATGCGGGTCTGTCTGGACGTCTCGGACTGCAGCGCGCTCTCCAGCGCTTACGACAAGTGTGGAGATGACCTGAGCAAGACCACCAAGTGGGCTGGCGTCACGATCGCGGCCCAGCGGACCTGCCAGATCGCGAGCGCAGTCCAGTGATCAATGGGGCGGCGCGCCCCTCACTGCCCTTCATAGTGCGCGAGGATCTCATCTGTATCTCTCGTGCCCTTGTGGAGCCAATCGAGGGTCGCGTCCGCGAGGGTTGAGCCGCTCGAGGCGATGGCCTGCAGCCCGTCGAGCAGGTGTGACTCCTCGGCGGGGAGGCTCGCGCGGGCGATGGACACCAGCTCCTTGGCGAGGGCTCCAGAGTCGTAACGCTTGCCCGGAACCGGTGCGCTGAGACCGTGGAGGCACGCGGCCTCGCGATGCTCTAGACGCTCCTCATAAGTCCACCGCTTCACGAGGTCCCAGGCGGCGTCCAGAGCCGCGTCGTCATACAGGATTCCTTTCCACAGGGCGGGTAAGCCCGGGATCAGGCGGGGAGGCACGCAGTCGGCGCTGCGCAACTCAAGATAGGTCTTGAGTCGTACGTCGGGAAAGAGCGTTGAGAGATGAAGCTCCCAGTCGTCCAGCGTCGACTCATGTTCGGCATCGTCCTGGGCGGCGAAGGTGCGGAACGACCGTCCTGACATGTCGATGATTCGATCTCCTCGTTGGAGCAGGAACATGGGGACATCCAGGGCGTAGTCGACCCAGCGCTCGTAGGTAGGCAGCGCGCCATCGAAGACCCATTTGAGGAGCCCACACCGGTCGGGGTCGGTGTCACGCCAGACCCGCCAACGCCACGAGCGATGGAGCTCGTTCGTCGGATAATCGGGGAGTCCGGGCGCCCCTGTCGGAGCGTTGGCGAACAGGGCCGTGACCAGGGAGGATAGCGCCATCCCTGAGCGCAGCTTGTGGCCCATATCGGCCTCATCGCGAAAGTCCAGGTTCGCCTGGACCGTGGCGGTCGTCTTCATCATGTAGTGCGCGAGAGCTCCCCGGGTGGGGAGGTAACGACGCATGATCCCGTAGCGCTCCTTGGGCATCCAGGGGATGTCATCGAGGGCCGCGACTGGGTTCAGACCCGACCAGATCCAGCGCACTCCGAAGGACTCGCTGAGGAAATGCAGATCCGCGACGTGCTCATCGAGCTCGCGCGACATCTCGCTCAGTGTGGCCAAAGGCGCTCCAGAGAGCTCGATCTGACCTCCCGGTTCCAGGGAGACTGACGCTCCGGACTTCTTGAGCGCGATGACGTTGGCGCCCTCGTTTACGGGCGCCCACCCTCGGTGATCAGCGAGCGCCTGCAGGAGACCCCGGATGGATGGGGCGTCGTCCGGCGTGGCGTAGGGGAGGGGGGCCCCGCTTCGGTCCACGACGTGCTTCTCGTACTCGGTGCCCACGGTCCAGTCGGTGACTGGCAGCTCACCCGAGGCGAGATAATCGATCAGCTCTGCGCGCTCAAGCACGTGCTCGGCTCCTCAGGATGCGCCGGTTCCGGGCGAACCTGCCGCGTCCGATGGGGAGTCATCTCGGCTCTTGAGTCGTCGCGCCAGCTCATAGGCCTCGCTCAGAATCAGGCCTCGGCTAGGGAGGGTCGTGTGACGCTTCAAGAGGTCCACCACGGGTTCAGGGATCTGGGCCCCTTCGGTGGGCTCTTCTCGGGTCTCTTTCACCGGCTCTAGTCCTTGTTGCGGGCGGCCTGTCGCGCCCTCTGCTTGCTCTCATGTTCGGCCTTCAAAGAGGCCTCTGTGCGCGCGGGCGCTTCACCTGCGATGACCGTAAAGGCCTCTCGCGGGACAACCTCGCTCGTGCGCTCCGTCCTTGTGACCCCGGTTCCCCCGGCCGCGCTAGCTGTATCGCCCTCCTGGTCGTCATCGCCATCGCCATCCTCGCTCATGAAGGACGAGGCGCTGGTGATGAGCTGTCGCAGCGCGTCTGAGACGCGCTTCTCTTGCTCGAGGAGGCTCGCTTCGAGTCCTCCGACGCTCGCTTCGAGATTCTCGATGGCAGCGTGTCGCGCCTCGAAGATGGCCTCACGGTCCTCCACGATCTGGCTACGCAGCTCCAGCAGTTCGTTGCGGCGCTCGATCATCACGCGGCGCTCTTCGTCGATGTCTGCTCCGGCCAGGTCGCTCGGGTCCACCGTCTCGGCGCCTGCGAGCAGCTCTTCGACGAGCTCGACGGCCTGGGCTCCCATCGCCTCCGCTCTCGAGCGAAGGCTCGCCTCTTGATCCGTGACATAGCTCACGAGGTTGCTCAGCGCTTTGTTCTGCTTGCTGAAGGCTTGCTCCATCCCTTCAAGCCCGCTCTCGCGCTCGTGCAGTTCGGCCTCCATCTCCATGAGCGCCATCTCGCGCTCGTGCAGCTCGGCCTCCTCCAGACTCAGTTCGTTCGACATATGAGCTCCTCATCTCGCGCTCGGTTCAACTAGCGCGCGGGGGCCCCATGGTAAGAGAGTCCGATGGGGCCCCGCAAGGGGCGCCGGCTTGAGGGCGGAACAGGGCCTAGTGATTGTAATCGCGGTAGGTGTATACCGAGGCGCGAAGACCGAAGAGAACCGCGGCCGCGGCCATGAGGCCAGCGAAGACCCAGAAGAACTCCGAGAGGCTAAGACCCTCGAGGCCCGTCACGATGACCACCAGCTTGGAGCCGAGGGCCACGCAGAGGAGCCAGAAGCCCATGATGGTGGACTTCATGCGCTGGGGAGCCTGGGTGTAGGCGAACTCGAGTCCGGTGATGGAGACCATCACCTCGGCCTGGGTCATGATGAAGTAGGGGATGACCTGCCACATCACGGAGAGCTTCTCTCCACCCTCTGGCACGGTCTCGATCGCCTCCTGAATCAGGGCGACCGCGACGAACGCGACGCTGGCCATGAGCATGCCCATCGTCATCTTCCTCAACGGCGACAGCTTCAGGCCGAGCTTCTCCAGGAGAGGGTAGAAGCCCCAGTTGTTGAAGGGGATCAGCAGCATGACCATCAAGGGGTTCAACGCCCCGATCTGCGACGGCAGCAGGTCGATGCCTCCGAACATGTTCAGGTGGAGGTCCATGCGCTTGGCCTGGCGAATCCACGAGGAGGAGTGCTGGTCGAACAGAGCCCAGAAGACGCTGACCAGGAAGAAGACGCTGATGATCCGCAACACCGCGCGCGGGCCCTCCGTCGACTCAGGTCCGAACTTCTTGGCCGCCGACGCGAAGAACCAGTGGCGTCCGACGCCGAACTCGTCGTCCTCACCCTCGGCAGCGTCCTTCTTGCTCGTGCCGCGAACCAGGCTCGCAGCGGCGTAGATCATGACGGCGAGGAATCCGTCGTCTTCCTCAATCTTCTGGCGCTGCCCGAAGAGCCACAGGCCCAGGATGATGCACCCCGCCATGGTCGACCAGAAGGCCACCGTGCCCAAGATGGAGGTGAAGAACATCGGCAGGCCGATGAAGCCCATGAAGAGCAGCGAGCCGCTCACCGCGTCCAGCGCTCCGGTCCGTCCGCCGGGCCGCGCTGGGATGTGAACGAACTTCTTTCGGCCCATCCAAAACCAGATGGTGGCGATGAACATCAGGATTCCGGGGATGCCGAACGCGACGCTCGTGCCGTACTCCTTGTTGAGATACGGGATGGCCAGGGTCGCGAAGAACGAGCCGAAGTTGATGATCCAATAGAAGGCCTGGAAGACCTTGCTGACCAGGTTCCAGTTGCCCTTACCGAACTGATCTCCCACGTGGGCAGAGACGCAGGGTTTGATGCCGCCCGAGCCCACGGCGATCAGGGCGAGACCAATGTACATGCCCGTGATGGAGTTCTCGCCGACCGCCAGCACCGCGTGGCCCGCGCAATAGACGAGGCTCAGGGCGAGGATCGTGTTGTACTTGCCCCAGAGTCGGTCCGCGATGATGGCGCCGATCATGGGGAACGCGTACACACCTGCGATGAACAGGTGGACCATCTCCTGTGCGTGCTTCTCGGAGGCGAGCTCGTCTCCGATACCCGCGATGACGAACAGCGCCGTCAGGTGCACCTGGAGGATGGACTTCATGCCGTAGAAGCTGAAGCGCTCACACCCCTCGTTGCCGATGATGTAGGGAACGCCTCCGGGCCAGCCTGTCTCGTTGGGATCGGGCGCGGTCTTGGGCTGGTAGCTCGCCATGGTGCTCCTCCGGGGGCAGGAAGGGCGCTACCCTATGCACCGACGGCGCGCTTGCGCAAGGCGCTACAGCCAGACCCCTCGGCTGGTGGGCAGATCGAACGAGAAGCGAATGGCCTCGTATTCTCTTGTGAGCTGGTCAGGGCTCACTCGAACCTCAAGGCTCTCACGAACGACCGGCGTCTGTGAGGTTGGGGCTCTCCTCGCCAGGTAGATCAGGTAGGTTGGAGCGCGCTGGGCCATGGGCAGCACGGCGGTGACGACCTCAAGCGTGAGACCGGCGCTCTTGAGCGCGGCCTCGTATCGCTCGGGGCGCGCGGCGTCCATGAGGATGGCGCATCCCCCACCCTCGCGCAGGGCCTGGGCCGCCGCCTCGCAGTAGGCCTCAATGCCGCCCCGCATCTCAAATCTGGCCGCCGCTCGCTGGGCGTCCTGGGGCAGCGTGCCGCTGCCCATCGGCATGAAGGGCGGTGTGCCGAACACCAGATCGAAGCTCTCGGGCTCAAACCTGAGCCGTCGGAGGTCCCCGCAGTGGAGCTCGTACCGATCCGTGAGGAGGTTCTCGCGAACGTTCCGCTCGAGCAGCTCGTAGGAGATGACCTGGGCCTCCACCGCGGTGATGTGCAGATCCGGCAGCTGATCGGCCAGGATCAGGGAGACAGCGCCCTGTCCGGCCCCCAACTCGAGGGCCCTTCGGGCTCCGTCGGGAGCGGCGCGCAGGGCCGCCCAGGCGCACAGGATATCA